>NZ_JBFAOM010000011.1:161959-243345 GCF_040675235.1 Nonomuraea sp. NPDC049637 | reverse complement strand
GGCCGGGATCCCGGCCGCCGCCGCTCTATGCGGTGGAGCACGATGGATGAACTAATCAAGTACCTGCCCGACCTCGCGATGGGCTTCTGGGGGAACATCAGGATCGCGCTCGTGGCCGCGGTCGTCTCGCTCGTCCTCGGGACGGTCCTGGCCGGGATGCGCGTCTCCCCGACGCCCGTGCTGCGCGCGGTGGGCACGGTCTACGTGAACGTGGTGCGCAACACCCCCCTCACCCTGGTGCTGGCGTTCTCGGCGCTGGGCCTGAGCGACAAGCTCGGCCTCGTCTTCTCCGGCGAGCCGCGGACGAACTCCTTCTGGATCGTCTCGATGGGCCTGTCGATCTACACGTCGGCGTTCGTGTGCGAGGCGGTGCGCTCGGGCATCAACACGGTCCCGATGGGACAGGCGGAGGCGGCCCGGGCGATCGGGCTGAGCTTCATGCAGACGCTGCGGCTGATCATCCTGCCGCAGGCGTTCCGATCGGTCATCGCGCCGCTGGCCAGCGTGATGATCGCGATGATCAAGAACACGACGGTGGCGGTCGCCGGCGGGTACGCCGCCGACGTGGCCGCGGAGATGAAGCTCACGTTCGACACCACGGGGGCCTCGATCCCGATCTTCCTCGGGGTGGTCGTGGCCTTCATGGCCGTGACCATGCCGATCGGCTTCTTCTCCGGCTGGCTGGCCCGGCGTCTGGCGGTGGCACGATGAGCGCGTCCGTCCTGTTCGACGCCCCCGGCCCCCGGGCCCGGGTGCGCAACCACCTGCTGACGGCGATCAGTGTCCTGGCGGTCCTGGCCGTCGTGTACTTCGTCTACCGGGGCTTCGACGCCAAGGGCCAGTGGGACGGCAAGATCTGGCAGCCGTTCCTGACGGCCGAGGTGTGGCGGGAGTTCATCCTGCCGGGCCTGCTCGGCACGCTGGAGGCGGCGGCCGCCGCGGCGGTGCTCGCGCTGGTCTTCGGCGCGGTCTTCGGCCTGGCCAGGCTCTCCGACCACGCCTGGATCAGGGTGCCGGCGGCCGCGGTGGTGGAGATCTTCAGGGCCATCCCGCTGCTGCTGCTGATCTTCTTCATCTTCTACCTGGCGCCCGCCGTCGCCGGCGGCGGCGACTACGCCTTCATCGCGGTGGTGCTGGGCCTGATGTTCTACAACGGCTCCGTGCTGGCGGAGATCGTGCGCGCGGGCGTGCACGCCATCCCCAAGGGGCAGGCCGAGGCCGCCTGCGCGGTGGGCATGCGCAAGAACCAGGTGCTGCGCCTGGTGCTGCTGCCGCAGGCGGTCACGACGATGATGCCGGCGATCGTCAGCCAGCTCGTGGTGCTGCTGAAGGACACCGCGCTCGGCTACATCATCGCCTACGTCGACCTGCTCAACACCGGGTTCAAGATCCTGCCGGCCGCGTACTTCGGCTCGCTGATCCCGGCGGCGATCGTCATCGGCGTCATCTACGTGACGCTCAACATGACGCTGAGCTACCTGGCCACCCTGCTGGAGCGGCGCAGCCGGCGCAGCAGGAAGACCTCGGCGCGGCCGATCGCCACCCCCGGCGCGGCCTCCGTCGGCGTCGCCACCGGCCAGGGCACCGAGGGCGGCGGCATGGCGCCCGACATCCCCGTGGAGTGACCCGCGAGACGGCGGCGGAGGCTTCCGTCCCGCCGCCGTCTCGTAAAGAAAGCCTCAGATCTTCGCCCACGCGGCACGCGGACCGGCCCCGCGGGGCCGCCGACCCCACAGACTCCTGTGCGTGCGGATACGTGGAGTCGTGGTGGCGCTGGCCGGCACGGCCGCGTTCGCCGTACCGGTGGCGTGCGGTGGCGGCGGCGCCTACTCCAGCGTCGTGGGCAAGATCAGGGGCACCGGCCAGGTCATCGTGGGCACCAAGTGGGACCAGCCGAGCCTGGGCCTGAAGGCCGGTCCCGGCGATCCCGTGGGCTTCGACGTGGACGTCGCCCGGTACGTCGTCGCCAAGCTGGCCCGCGGCCGGCCCGTGCGCATCACCTGGCGGGAGGCGCCGGCGGCGGGCCGCGAGGCGCTGCTCCAGAACGGCACCGTGGACATGGTGTTCGCCACCTACTCCATCACCGAGGCCCGCAGGCCCAAGGTGACCTTCGCCGGCCCGTACGTGCTCGTGCACCAGGACACGATGGTCCGGGCCGAGGACGCCTCCATCCGCCAGGTCACCGACCTGCGGGGCAAGCGCGTGTGCCAGGTGCCGGGCTCCAACTCCTTCAAGCGCGTCGCCGACCCGCCGCCGGACGGCAAGCTCGACCTGCCCGTCGTGGCCGTGCCTGCGGCCAACTACTCCGACTGCGTGCGCAAGCTCAGCGACAACGAGCTGGACGCCGTCTCCACCGAGGACCTGACCCTGGCCGGCTTCGCCCAGCAGGCCCCCGGCCTGTTCCGGCTGCTGAACGACCCCTTCACCGACGAGCGGTACGCCATCGGCCTGAAGAAGGGCGACATCGAGACCTGCGAGGCCGCCGAGCAGGCCGTGGCCGAGATGTGGCGGGACGGGACGGCCACGCGGCTGCTGCGCAAGTGGTTCGGCGACACCGGGCTCAACCTGCCTGCCTCGATGCCGCCGCAGGAGAGATGTTCTTGATCGCGCCCCACGGCCCCGGATCTTCCGGCAGGATGCGGGTATGCCTTTCTGGCCGTCCCCCATCTCCGCCCGCGACGTCGCCGCCGCCGGTCTGCGGCCCGGCTGGCCCGTCGCCCAGGGCGGCCGGGTGTGGTGGACCGAAGACCGTCCGGGCGAGGGCGGCCGCACCGCGATCGTCCGCCGCGAGGCCGACGGCACCTGCCGTGACCTGCTGCCCGCCCCCTGGAGCGCGCGCACGAGGGTGCACGAGTACGGCGGCCGTCCCTATGCCGTGACGCCGGGCGGCGACGTGGTCTTCGCCGCTCTGGCCGACCAGCGCCTGTACCTTCTCGGGCAAAACGGCCAGCCGAAACCTCTCACCGCCGAAGGTTCCCGCTACGCCGACCTCACCGTCCACGACGGCGAGGTGTGGGCGGTGCGCGAGCACCACGGCGAGCACGGCAAGATCACCCGGTCCGTCGTGTCGATCCCGCTGGCGGGCGGCGAGCCCCGGGAGCGGGCCTGCGGCCACGACTTCTACGCCTCCCCCGTCCTGTCCCCCGACGGCGCCCACCTGGCCTACGTCTGCTGGAACCACCCCCGCATGCCCTGGGACGGCACCGAGCTGCGCGTCGTCCGGCTGCGCGACGGGCAGGCCCGCACGGTGCTGGGCGGCGCGGCGGAGTCCGTCCTGTCGCCCGCCTGGAAGGACGACGCCACCCTCTACCTGGTCTCCGACCGCTCCGGCTGGTGGAACCTCTACGAGTGCGGCCTCGACGGCGCCGCGCCGCGGGCGTTGTGCCCGGCCGAGGAGGAGTTCACGCAGCCGCCGTGGCAGCTCGGCGGCGCGCCCTACACCGTGCTCGGCGACGGGCGGCTCGCCGTCCTGCACGGGCGCGGCGACCTGCGGCTGGGCGTGCTCGACCCGGACACGGGAGCGCTGCACGACCTCGACCTGCCCTACACCGGATGGCAGGCCGCGCTCGCCGCCGACGGCATGTCCGTGACGGGCGTCGGCCACGCCGCCCGGCTGCCGCGCTCGGTCGTGCGGGTCGACGTCGCCTCCGGGCGGGCCGAGCCGCTGGCGCGGGCCGACGAGCGGCTGCCCGACCTGTCCGGCGTGCCCGACCCGCGGCCGGTGGTCGTGCCGGGCGAGCGGCCCGTGCACGCCTTCCTGCACCAGGTCGCCGAGGAGCCGACGCCGTTCGTGGTGTTCGTGCACGGCGGCCCGACCGCCCACGCCGACACGGCGCTCGACCTGGAGAAGGCGTTCCTGACCTCGCGCGGCATCGGCGTGCTCGACGTCAACTACGGCGGCTCCACCGGCTACGGCCGCGCCTACCGGGAGCGGCTGCGCGGGCAGTGGGGGCTGGTCGACGTCGCCGACACCGTCGCCGCCGCCCAGTGGCTGGCCGACTCCGGGCTGGCCGACCCGGCCCGCATCGCGGTGCGCGGCGGCAGCGCGGGCGGCTGGACGGTGATGGCCGCCTGCTGCCGTTCCGGCGTGTTCGCGGGCGGGGTGTCCTACTACGGCGTCAGCGCCCTCGCGCCGCTCGCCGCGCACACCCACGACTTCGAGTCGCGTTACGTCGAGTGGCTGGTCGGCGACGACCCGGCCGTCTACGCCTCCAGGGAGCCGCTCGGCCTGGTCGACGGGGTGTCCTGCCCGATGCTGCTGCTGCAGGGGCTCGACGACCCGGTGGTGCCGCCCGAGCAGTCGACGGCCTTCGCCGACGCATTGTCCGAGCGCGGCGTCCCGTGCACCTATCTCGCTTTCGACGGCGAATCCCACGGATTTCGCCGAATGGAGACGCGCGTCGCGGCCTTGGCCGCCGAGCTGGCTTTCTACCAGCAGCTATTCAGTTAATGTCGCGATCTCCAGACAATTCCCGTACTGAATCAGCATTACCGACCAGTCGCTAGTCGCAAACAGTTACGTAACCGACCTCGACAGTCTTCCTCCGGCATGGGTTGCTCGTCTCAGTAAACGTGGGGCGCGCGTCGCGGCCACGACACGCGCCCCAGCTGTGCCAGCCAACAACACCCCCATCTCGGCACGAGGGAGGCCAGATGGCCAGCTTGCGCCATCTCAGCATCATCACGGTGGCGGCGGCAACTCTGCTCGCCACCTCCTGCGCGACGCAGAACGGAACCAGCAAATCCGCTCCGCCCCCCGCCGCGAGCCAGAGCTCGGGAAGCCCCGTCACGGGCGGCACGCTCAGGCTCGTGGGCTCGGGCGACGTCGACCATCTCGACCCGACCAGCATCTACTACGTCGTCACCATCGGGATCATGCGCGGCTACTCGCGCCAGCTGTACGCCCTCCAGGGCGTCGCGGCGGGAGCCGACACCACCAAGGGCTACGAGGTGCTGCCCGACATAGCGACCGAGCTGCCCACCGAGGCGAACGGCGGCCTGAGCGCCGACAAGCTCACGTACACGATCAAGTTGCGCGACGGCGTGCAGTGGGACACCCAGCCGCCGCGGCCGGTGACGGCGGGCGACTTCGTCCGCGGGTTCAAGCGCATCTGCAACCCGGTGGCGGGCTCCGGCGCGCCCGGCTACTACACCAGCACGATCAAGGGCATGGCCGAGTACTGCGACGCCTACATCAAGGCGTTCGAGAAGGCCAAGCCCACCGCCAAGGCCCTGGCCGACTTCCAGAACGGCCACGACATCGCCGGCGTGCAGGCCAAGGACGACAAGACGATCGTCTTCACCCTGACCCAGCCGGCCGGTGACTTCCTCAACATCCTGGCCCTGAACTTCGCCTCGGCGGCGCCGCAGGAGTACGACCAGTACGTCCCCGACGACGCCACCTTCCGCCAGCACGTGATCTCCAACGGCCCGTACAAGATCACGTCGTACGTGGCCACCAAGTCGATCCGGCTGGAGAAGAACCCGGCCTGGAAGCAGGAGTCCGACCCGATCAGGCACCAGTACGTCAACGCCATCGACGTCAAGATGGGCGTCGGCGAGCCCGACGCGGTGCAGCAGCAGATCGAGGCCGGCAGCGCCGACCTGTCGTGGGACCTGCCGGTGCCGACCTCGCAGATCCCGCAGCTCAAGAGCAACGACCCCAACTTCACGATCTTCCCCGGCGCGGTGACGAACCCGTACGTGGTGTTCAACCTGCAGAGCAAGAACGCCGGCGGGGCGATGGGCAAGCTCAAGGTCCGCCAGGCCATCGAGTACGCGATCAACAAGACCGCCATCGCCAAGATCTACGGCGGCGCGGACGTGGCGACCGCACTGCACACGGTCATCCCGCCCGGCAACATCGGCTACCAGGAGTACAACCCGTACCCCACGCCGGGCGACCAGGGCGACCCCGCCAAGTGCAAGCAGCTGCTGAGCGAGGCCGGCTACCCCAACGGGCTGACCCTCATCGGCGCCTTCCGCAACGCGGGCAACCACCCGGCCAACTTCCAGTCGTACGCGGCCGACCTGAAGAAGTGCGGGATCACCGTCAAGGGCCTGCCGCTGCGCCAGGGCGACTACTACACCTACCTCCAGACGCCCTCGCACGCCAAGAACAGCGAATGGGACCTGTCGGCCCCCGGCTGGATCCCCGACTGGTATGGCAACAACGGCCGCGCGGTCATGCAGCCGCTGTTCCAGACCAACTGCAACGCCGGCACCAGCAACTACGGCTGCTACAGCAACCCCAAGGTGGACGACCTGATCAAGCGGGCGCTCGCCGAGACCGACCAGGCCAAGGCCGCGGCGCTGTGGCACGAGGCCGACCAGACGGTGCTGGCCGACGCGGTGATCGTGCCGCTGAACAACCAGAACACGCCGCTCTACAAGAACAAGCGGGTGCAGAACGCCCTGTACCTGCCGTCGTACCAGGTCTTCGACGTCACCAACCTCTGGCTGAACCCCAACACGCCTTGACGACCGGCCTCCCGCGGGCGCGCCGGCAGGCGGGCCCGCGGGACGGCCGCGAGGGAGACATATGAGCCTGCTTGAGGTAACCGACCTCCAGGTGTCCTTCCCCACCTCCGACGGCGTGGTCCAGGCGGTGCGGGGGCTGTCGTTCACCGTCGATCGCGGCGAGACGCTGGCGATCGTCGGCGAGTCCGGCAGCGGCAAGACCGTGAGCACCCAGGCGATACTCGGGCTGACCCCCGACGCCGACATCTCGGGCACGGCCCTGTTCGAGGGCGTCGACCTGCTCGGGCTCGACAACGAGCAGCTTCGCCGCATCCGCGGCGCGGAGATCAGCGTGGTCTTCCAGGACCCGCTGACCAGCCTCCACCCGCTCTACAAGGTCGGCTGGCAGATCGAGGAGCTGATCCGCGTCCACAACCCCGGCACCCGCCGGGCCGAGGCCAGGAAACGGGCCGTCGAGCTGCTGGGCCTGGTGGGCATCCCGCGCCCCGACCGCAGGGTGGACGACTATCCCCACCAGTTCTCCGGCGGCATGCGGCAACGGGCGATGATCGCCATGTCGCTGGCGCTCAACCCCAAGCTCATCGTCGCCGACGAGCCCACCACCGCGCTGGACGCGACCGTCCAGGCGCAGATCCTTGAGCTGATCGGGCGGGTGCAGGCCGAGTTCGACATCGCGCTCGTCCTCATCACGCACGACCTCGGCGTCGTGGCCGGCATGGCCGACGAGGTGCTCGTCATGTACGCCGGGCTCGTCGTCGAGCGGGCCGACCGGCGCACGCTCTACTACCAACCGCACCACCCGTACACCAAGGGCCTGCTGGAGTCGATCCCGGGCAGCACCGGCGACCGCGGCGGACGGCTGCGGCCCATCCCCGGCTCGCCGCCGAGCCTGATCGCGATCCCGTCCGGGTGCGCCTTCCATCCGCGCTGCCCGTACGTGATGCCGGTCTGCCCCGCCGAACGGCCGCCGCTGGCCTCCATCACGGGCGCGCGCGGGCACGCCTCGGCGTGCTGGCTGCCGCACGAGGCGATCGGGCTCGGCGCGGACGCCGAGGCGCTGCGCAAGCGGGCGGTGCTCGGCACGGCGGAGGAGGCCTGATGCTGCTCGAAGTCGAGAACCTGGTCAAACACTTCCCCATCACCAGCGGCATGCTGATCAAGCAGACGATCGGCCAGGTCAGAGCCGTCGACGGCGTCAGCCTGTCGCTGTCGCCGGGCGAGACCCTCGGCCTGGTCGGCGAGACCGGCTGCGGCAAGTCCACGCTCGCCCGGTGCATCGCGGGCCTGCATCCCATCACCTCCGGCAGCGTGCGCTTCGACGGCGCCGACATCACGAACCTGCCACGGCGCCGGATGCGGCCCTTCCGGCGTGACATCCAGGTGATCTTCCAGGACCCGTACGGCTCGCTGAACCCGCGCCGGCGGGTCGGCTCGATCATCGCCGACCCGCTCGTCATCCACCGGGTGCAGAGCGGCCAGGAGCTGCGGCGGACCGTCCAGGAGCTGATGGAACGGGTCGGGCTCAACCCCGAGCACTACAACCGGTTCCCCGCCGAGTTCTCCGGCGGGCAGCGGCAGCGCATCGGGGTCGCGCGGGCGCTCGCGCTGCGGCCCCGGCTGATCATCTGCGACGAGCCGGTGTCGGCGCTCGACGTGTCCATCCAGGCCCAGATCCTCAACCTGCTCAAGGACCTCCAGGACGACTTCGGGCTGACGTACCTGTTCATCGCCCACGACCTGTCGGTGGTGCGGCACGTCAGCGACCGGATCGCGGTCATGTACCTGGGCAAGGTGGCCGAACTGGCCACCGCGGAGGAGCTGCACGCCGTGCCCCGCCATCCGTACACGAACGCGCTGCTGTCGGCGACCGCCGTGGCCGACCCCGACGAGGCCGAACGGCGGCACCGCATCATCCTCACCGGCGACGTGCCCTCGCCGATCGACCCGCCCACCGGCTGCCGCTTCCATCCGCGGTGCCCGAAAGCGCGCGAACGCTGCTCGGCCGAGGAACCGCTGCTGGCGCCCCAGGAGCACCTGGTGGCCTGTCACTACCCCGTCGAGGCGGGCGAGGACCTGACCGCCGGGAGGACCGCATGACTCTCACGGAGATCCGTCCGGACGTCGTCACCGACCGCACGATCGCCGGACGCAGCCCCTGGCAGCTCGCCTGGGCGCGGATCAGGTCCGACCGGGTGGCCCTGGTCTCGGGCATCGTCGTCGTGCTGCTGTGCCTGCTCGCCCTGGCCGCGCCGCTCATCTCGGCCTGGAACGGCCACGACCCCGACGAGCAGTTCCGCGACACCGGCATCACCGACCAGGGCCTGCCCGTCGCGCCCAACGGCGAGTTCTGGTTCGGCACCGACCGCCTCGGCCGCGACCTGTTCATCAGGGTCCTGTACGGCGCGCGCGTCTCGCTGCTCGTCGGCGTGGTCGCGACCGGCGTGGCGGCGCTGATCGGGGTCGTCATCGGGCTGCTGGCCGGGTACTACGGCGGCGTCATCGACACCATCCTGTCCCGGCTCATGGACGTGGTCCTGTCGTTCCCGTACCTGATCTTCGCGATCGCGGTGGTGTCCATCGCCGGGCCCTCGCTGACCGCGACGATCGGGGTGATCTCGTTCTACTCCTGGGCGGCGATCGCCCGCGTGGTGCGCGGCCAGACGTTGTCGCTCAAGGAACGCGAGTACGTGGAGGCGGCCCGGTCCATGGGGGCCGGCGACGCGCGCATCATGTTCGTGGACATCCTGCCGAACCTGCTGGCCCCCGTCATCGTGCTCACCACGCTGCTGGTGCCGGCCGCGATCGTGTTCGAGTCCACCCTGTCCTATCTGGGGCTCGGGATCGTTCCCCCTACCCCGTCGTGGGGGAACCTGCTGAGCGAGGCCCAGGGGTTCTACCGGGTGGCGTACTGGTATCTGGGCTTCCCGGCGGCCTCGCTGCTGATCACGACGCTGGCGTTCAACCTGGTGGGCGACGGGATCAGGGACGCCATCGATCCCCGGATGGAACGGCTCTTCAGCCGCCGGCGACGGCGGAACCGGCGTGCGGCCTCCGGCCCGGCTTCCGCTCCGGCTTCCGGTCCGGCTTCCGCGCCCGCCGCTGGGCGGTCCGATGCCGATGCCGGGCGGTCCGATGCCGCTGCCGGCCGGTCCGATGCCGCTGCTGGGGGGGCCGATGCCGACGTTTCATGACCGGGGTGGGATGCCGGGGTTGCTTCAGGAGGTGGAGGGCTGATGTTGCGACGGTTCCTGCTGCGGCGCACGCTGCTCGGAGTGCTGGTGTTGTGGCTGGTCTCCCTGGGCACGTTCTTCCTGTTCTTCGTCGCCCCCGGCGACCCCGCCCGTACGCTGGCCGGCCGCCAGGCCACCCCCGAGCAGGTCGACCTGATCCGGCACAACCTCGGCCTCGACCGTCCCACCATCGTCCAGTACTTCGACTACCTGGGCCGGCTCCTGCACGGCGACCTCGGCCAGTCGTACTTCTCGGGCGAATCGGTGGGCAAGCTGCTCGCCCAGGACTTCCCGCCGACGTTCTCGCTGGTGCTCGGCGGCGCCGTCCTGTGGCTCTGCGTCGGCGTCGGCGCCGGGGTGCTCAGCGCCACCCGCGTACGGTCGTTCCTCGACCGCGCCCTGACCACGCTGGCCCTGGCCGGGGTCTCGATGCCGACGTTCGTGGTCGGCCTGCTGCTGCTGTATTTCTTCTTCTTCCAGCTCACCATGGCGGGCGCGCCGATCCTGCCGCCCGACTCCTACGTGCCCTTCTCCGAGAACCCCGGCGAATGGGCCCGGCACCTGATCCTGCCGTGGATCACGTTGGCCATGGTCCAGGCGGCCTCGTACGCCCGGCTCACCCGGGGCTCCATGCTGGACGTCCTGGGCGAGGACTACATCCGTACGGCCCGCGCCAAGGGCGTGCCCGAGGGCCGGGTCATCTACCGGCACGGCCTGCGCGCCGCGCTGACCCCCGTGGTCACCCAGCTCGGCGTGGACATCGGCACGCTGATCGGCGGTCTGGTGGTGACGGAGTCGGTCTTCGGGCTCGGCGGCATCGGGCAGGCGGTGGTGCAGGCGTTCATCAGCGGGGACCTGCCGGTGATCATGGGCGTCGTCATCCTGGCCACCACCGCCGTGGTGGTGGCGAACCTGATCGTGGACATCGCCTACGGACTCCTCGACCCCCGGATCCGCCTGGCCTGACATTACGAGCCTCCGCCTGGCCTGACGATGCGAGGCGGCGCGTCCTGCCGGGCGCACCGCCTTCGCCCGCTTCCCGCCTCCTGAAACCGGCCGGATCCTGGAACCGGCGGAATCCTGGAACGGACGGGATCCCTCGGAAATGGATGAGCGTTCTTGGGGCCGGCGGGCGGCCTCTTCGGGGTCAGCGGGCGAACTCGGTGGCGCGGGACTCGCGCACCACCGTGATCCGGATCTGCCCCGGGTACGTCAGCTCCTCCTCCACCTGCTTGGCCACGTCCCGGGCGATCACCTGCGCCTGGATGTCGTCGATCGCGTCCGGCTTGACCATGACCCGGATCTCCCGCCCGGCCTGCATGGCGAACACCTTCTCCACGCCCTCGTACGACTGCGCGATCTCCTCCAGCCGCTCCAGCCGCTTGACGTACGCCTCCAGCGACTCCCTGCGCGCCCCCGGACGGCTGCCGCTGATGGCGTCGGCCGCCTGCGTGAGCACCGCCTCGACCGTACGGACCTCGACCTCGTTGTGGTGCGCCTCGATGGCGTGCACCACGTCCTCCTGCTCGCCGTACCGGCGGGCGATCTCGGCGCCGATCAGCGCGTGACTGCCCTCGACCTCGTGCGTGAGGGCCTTGCCGATGTCGTGCAGCAGCGCGCACCGCTTCATGAGCTGCTGATTCATCTTGAGCTCGGCCGCCATGATCCCGGCGATGTGCGCGGACTCGATGAGGTGCTTGAGCACGTTCTGACCGTAGGAGGTGCGGTATCGAAGCTGCCCGAGCAGCAGCGTCAGCTCGGGGTGCATGTCGGTGATGCCCAGCTCGACCAGCGCGTCCTCGCCGGCCCGCGCGCAGAGGTCCTGGACCTCCTGGCGGCTGCGGTCGTGCGCCTCCTCGATGCGCTGCGGATGGATGCGCCCGTCCAGCACCAGCTTCTCCAGCGTGAGCCGCGCCGTCTCCCTGCGAACCGGGTCGAAACACGACAACAGCACCGCCTCCGGCGTGTCGTCGATTATCAGGTTCACGCCCGTGGTCGACTCGAACGCCCGGATGTTGCGTCCCTCGCGACCGATGATCCGGCCCTTCATCTCGTCACCGGGCAGATGCAGCACGCTGACGACCGACTCGGCCGTCTGCTCGGCCGCCACCCGCTGGACCGCCAGCGTCACGATCTTGGTGGCCCGCTTCTCGCCCTCCTTGCGGGCCTCGCCCTCGATCTCCCTGATGATCAGCGCCGCCTCGCGCTTGGCCTGGTTCTCGATCTCCTTGACCAGCTCGGACTTGGCCTGCTCCCCCGTCAGCCCGGCGACCCGTTCCAGGATCGCCCGCCGCTCGTCCTCGACCTGGAGCAGTTCCTCGCGCCGGTCGGCCAGCTCGACCTCGGTCTCGGCCAGCTTCCTGTCCCGTTCGGACTGCCGCCTGGCCTCCTCGTCGAGCCGCTGCTCGCGCTCGGCCAGCCTGGCCTCTCTGCGTTCGAGATCGGTCCGGAGCTCCTTGAGCTCGGACTTCAGGATCCGGCTCTCCTCCTCGACCTCCCGCCGCATCTGCGCGGCGCTCTCGACGGCGCTCTCCGACCTGCGCAGGATCTCCTCGGCGTCGCTCTCCGCCTTGGCGCGGATCTCCTTGGCACGCTCCCGCGCCTCCTCAAGCTCCGCGTGTACGGCCTCCACCTGCTCAGGGCTCGGCTCGGACTTCCGGGGCAAACCGCCAGAGGTACGGCGTATGACGACGAGCAGCGCCACGATCATCCCGAACGCGAGCACGAGCACCGCCACCATCAGCACCACGACAAGCGGCTGCATGCGCGCCCCGCCCTCCTCGCGTCGTCAACACCTCATAACGCGGACCCAAAACGGGAGGGGTCACGTGCGCGCCACGGAAAGCCCGGTCGGCGTCGTCTCCAGGACCGATGTCAGGCCAAGGCTGACCGGGCATCGGCCCCCATAGCCGACACCTCGCCTGCCTCGATCAACCGAGCTCGTACGTCCGTCGTTCACCGGTATGGCAATCCGCACTGCGCGGAGTAACTCCTCACTGCCGTCGAGGTTATGCGTCGAACAGGTCACGAGCAAGCAAACGCGTCCTCAAGCGTGTCTTACGGGCCCGCATCTCCCCAATCAACCACATAACCCACGATCACCCCCCATTTGTCCCCCACCTTCACCTCTCCAACCCCCATAGCCCAGACAAAGCCCACAACCCGCCATCCGGCGACCACCGGCCATCAATCCGTAGAGCTCCGGCGGACCCCTCCAGTCCCAGCTTCCGTCGCACGCGAGAAACTCTTCGAACGCCCGACACCGGCTCACCCGCCCCGACAGGAGCACACGATGAACACCCTCATCGACAAGATCGCCTGGATTCACCTGGACGACAACAAGATCCTCAGCACCCGCTCACGCGGCAAGAGCGCCTACTACCTCCCCGGCGGCAAACGCGAGCCCGGCGAAAGCGACCTCGACACCCTGATCCGCGAGATCGACGAAGAACTCTCCATCACCATCATCCCGACCACCGCCACCCACCTGGGCACCTTCCACGCCCAGGCACACGGCCACGCCGACGGCGTCACCGTACGGATGACCTGCTACACCGCCGAGCACCACGGAGTCCCGACACCCAGCAACGAGATCGAAGAGATCACCTGGCTGACCTACGCCGACCGCGACCGCGTGTCCCCGGTCGACCAACTCATCTTCGACCACCTACACCAAACCGGCCAACTCCACTAATCCCGCCCCCGCAACCGCCCAGCACTCCAAGCGAATCCCCGAGCTTCCACTGACCAGCGCTCAGAGCCGACCCCCCAGCCTTGCCTCCTCCGGGCCCACCCCCACCTTCATGGGCGCCCATCCATGCAGCACCGCACGCCCTCCGCCTCTCTGCCCCCCGGAACACGAGACCTCTCTGCCCCCAGAACACGAGACGCTTCAGACCCATCAGCAGCCCCACAACCCGTCATCTGCTGAGCCCGAGCGCGAGAAGCTCCGAATCCGACGATCAACCCCACAGCCTTTCGGCCCCCCCAGCCCCTTCGGCCCCCGCAGCTCTTTCGGCCCCCTCAGCTCTTGATCGGGCAGCAGACCTCCAGTCCCTCCCTCAAGCCCCGAGCGGGAGAGGGGCCAGCGCCAGCCAGCAGGCCATAGCCCCTCCATCTCCCTGAGCCCGAAGCGTGAGAGGGCTTCGCACCTGGCGGCAGGCCAGCCGGAGGGTCCTGAGGGATTAGGAGAAGTCATCCTCCAGGTCGATGCCCTCCTGTTCGAGGGCTTCCCGGATCACCCGGTACGCCAGTCCCGACGAGTACCCCTTGCGCGCGAGCATGCCGGCCAGACGCCGCGTACGGGTCTGCGAGTCGAGGGATCGGGTGGAGGCGAGCTTACGGTCCACCAGCCGTCGGGCCGTCTCGGCCTCCTGGTCGGAGTCCAGGCGCTCCACGGCTTCCTTCACGGTCTCGGTGTCCACACCCCGATGGCGCAATTCGGCCGCGAGCGCACGCTTGGCGAGGCCCCGACCGTGGTGCCGAGAATCGACCCATGCCTCCGCGAACGCCTCGTCATTGATCAGCCCGAGCTCGACAAACCGATCAAGCACCTTTCCGGCAGCCTCATCCGGTACGTCCCGCTTGCGAAGGGCCTCGGCGAGCTGCGCCCGCGTCTTGGGAGCCATGGTGAGCAGCCGAAGACAGATGGCCCGCGCAACGGACTCCGGGTCTGCCGCAGGTGCCGCCGCAGCGGAACTTCCGACATCCGGCCCATCAGGCAGCAGCCCGCCATGCGATGGCCCGTCGGAGAGCGGGCCGTCGGATGGGGGGCCGTCGGATGGGGGGCCGTCAGACAGCGAGCCGTCGGACAGCGGGCCGCCACGACCGGTCGTTCCTCTCCCGAAGCGTCCGCTCCCCCTGCCGCTGCCCCGTCCAGTGCCCCGGCCGCCTGTCCGGCGCCCCTTGCCTGAACGCTTCTTCCCACCCGCGTCCTGCTCATCGCCGAACCAGCTGCTTCCGGCCAGCACCTCAGAATGCCACTCATCGGCGCCGCGCTTCTCCGCGAAGGAGGCCTCCCCCTCCGGCTTCCCGCCAACGCCGCCGGCCTCGTACGGATCTTCGCGTTCCCGCAGGCGCTCCTCAGCGACACCGCCGCCATCCTGACCACTCAGCCCAGCCGGCTGCGCCTCGGAACTCCCTGCGCTCTCCTGATCTGCCCGCCCGCTCGTACGCCACGGAGCAACATCAACAGCACCCTCGCCATCAGGGCCATTCAGCTCATCCGAAGGGATTCCGGAGAAGCCCTCGCCGTCCTGAGCCCTCCGCCTGCTTGTACGCCGCCCAGCGACCCTGGCAGCGCTCTCACCGTCATGATCGCTCAGCTCGTCCAGCGCGCTCCCGGCAAAACCGTCGTCGACCTGGGCCTTCCTCTTACGCCTTCCGGAACTGCCCTTACGGGTCGGTTCGGTGCGGGCGTCTTCGGCAGGCGAGCTCGCAGCGGTGTCCCGGTCGGCAGGAGCCTTACGCTCACCCGGCCAGACGAAGATCGGCGCGTCGGCACCCTCGTCGGAGCGCCCTCGGGACGCCCGTCCGCCGGCCCGTCCGCCGGTCCGGCCACTGCCCCGCCCACCAGCTCGGCCACGATTGTCCGGGCTTCCGTCGGGGGCAGCTTCGTCGTCCTGAGCGCTGGGGTCGGCCGAGTGGAGCCAGCCGGGAATGGGCCGTTCTGCCGGATCGCCAGGCTCAGCGCCCGGCCACGCCATGAACACCTCACTGCGCGGCCTGAGCCCGAAGCCCGCTTCACCGCTCAGCCCAACACCGGCCTCACTGCCCGGCGCAACGCCAGCTCCTTCGTTCAGCCCGACACCGGCGTCACCTTCCGGCGCAACGCCCGCCTTTCTGCGCGGCCTGACGTCAGCCTCACTGCTCGGGGCGACGGCCGGCCCTGTACCCAGCCCGACCTCAGCCTCATTGCTCAGGCTCCCGTCGGCTTCACGAGCCGAGCCCGCAGCCTTCTCGTCGGCTTCGGGGCGGGGGTCGCCCGGCCAGTGGAAGGTTGGCGCGGCCATCTCCCGGCCAGGGCCCCACGCCGGGGGCGCGACAACAGCCTGCCGGCCCGTGCCCCAGCCCGACGACACACCTTCGTCGTCCACCTGCGCATGGACGACCACGTCGTGCGTATCGTCGCGAACCACCACGTCACGGATCACCGCGTCGTCCAGCCCGTCGGGGGCAGCCGGGGCATCTGCGCTGGTGTGGACGGTCGAGGGGTGGTCGTCGTCGGGGGTGGGGGGCTCGGAGGCGGCGGCTCGGAGACGGGCGCGTTGTTCGTGCCATTCGTCTACCGACGGCCAGCCGTCGGCGGCTGACCGGGCGAGGTCGGCGCCACGTGAGCCCCTGCCCGAGGCCGGACGGCCGGTAGCCCGGGTCACCGGCTCGGGGGTGGTGGCCCCGGTCACCGGCTCGGCCGGAGTGGCCCAGGGCGACGGCTCGGGGGTGGTGGACGTGGGCGTCGGGTCGGAGGGGGTGGCCCGGCGGCCGCGGGGTCCGCGCTTTCTGCGCTCCCCCGAGGCGGGGAGGTCGGGCCATGCGCCCCAGTCCTGGGAACGGGGCGCCTGCGACGGATCCCTGTCACTCATGCGCCGACCGATCAGACGTCACCCGGCTTGGGGGTGGACTTCGAGCCACGACCCGAGGGCGCGGCGGCGGCGGGAGCCGGGACGGCGGCGGCGGGCTCGGCGGGCGTGTCGAGCTTCGGACCGACCCCGAGCTTGTCCTTGATCTTCTTCTCGATCTCGTTGGCCATGTCGGGGTGGTTCTTCAGGAAGTTGCGCGCGTTCTCCTTGCCCTGGCCCAGCTGGTCGCCCTCGTACGTGTACCAGGCGCCCGACTTGCGGACGAAGCCGTGCTCGACACCCATGTCGATGAGGCCGCCCTCGCGGGAGATGCCCACGCCGTAGAGGATGTCGAAGTCGGCGACGCGGAAGGGCGGGGCCATCTTGTTCTTGACGACCTTGACCCGGGTGCGGTTGCCGACCGCCTCCGTGCCGTCCTTCAGGGTCTCGATGCGGCGGATGTCCATGCGGACGGAGGCGTAGAACTTGAGCGCCTTACCACCGGTCGTGGTCTCGGGGCTGCCGAACATGACGCCGATCTTCTCGCGGAGCTGGTTGATGAAGATCGCGGTGGTGCCGGTGCTGTTGAGCGCGCCGGCGACCTTGCGCAGCGCCTGGGACATGAGGCGGGCCTGGAGGCCGACGTGGCTGTCGCCCATCTCGCCCTCGATCTCGGCCTTGGGCACCAGGGCGGCCACCGAGTCGATGACGATGATGTCGACCGCGCCGGACCTGATCAGCATGTCGGCGATCTCGAGCGCCTGCTCACCGGTGTCGGGCTGGGAGACCAGCAGGGCGTCGGTGTCGACGCCCAGCTTCTTGGCGTATTCGGGGTCAAGGGCGTGTTCGGCGTCGATGAACGCCGCGATGCCGCCGGCCCGCTGGGCGTTGGCCACCGCGTGCAGGGCGACCGTGGTCTTGCCCGAGGACTCGGGGCCGTAGATCTCGACGATGCGCCCACGCGGGAGGCCGCCGATGCCGAGGGCCACGTCAAGGGAGATCGACCCGGTGGGGATCACCTCGATGGGGGCTCGGGCGTCGTCGCCCAGTCGCATGACGGAGCCCTTGCCGAACTGCCGCTCGATCTGAGCGAGCGCGGTCTCGAGGGCCTTCTCGCGGTCGTTGATAGCCATGGGAGCTCCCTCTGGAGGGTCGTGGTCCGATCAGTCGAGTGAAAGCTACGGCCTGCCACCGACATTTTCTGAGACGGTCGGGGAAGGCGTGGCCGGTTCGGCAGGTTCATCGTAGCCGAACGGCTGTTCGATCACATCACGAACACGCTGCTGAGATGCATGCGGTGTGTTCAGAGGAGGGCGAGGCCGGTGCTCGGACGTCGCTCGCGTTCATGGTGGTTGCCGGCCGATTGGCCGTGGGGTCTGCCCGGGGGGCCGCGGCCGTGGGATCGGGCACGGCGGGCGGATGTGATGGGGGGCGCCCCAATGGGCGGCTGCCTGGGTCCGGGGCCGACGAACGCCTGTCCCTCACGGACGAGCGGCATCTGACCCGACCGGGAAACGCGGATCCGGCCCCGTCCCGAACAACTCTGACCCGGCCGGGGAACGCGGATCCCGCCCCGTCCCGAACAGCTCTGACCCGGCCGGGGAACGCGGATCCCGCCCATACCGAATGACACGGACCTGGCTCGTACCGGAGAACACGGGCCTGAGCCGTCACGGAGGATGCGGATCGCCGCGTGAGGAGACGTCACGGACGTTCTCCCCGCCGGCGCGAAGAGCGCCGGCACCGGGGCCCGGGTGACAGGTGGGGCGTGGGGGGCGAGGGCGTTCGCGATCTCCCGCGCGTGTTGCCGCCGACGTGTTGTCATACGCCGTGAGCTGGGGAGACTCCCATGCAGGGGATTGGCTGGGAGGCGGCGAAGTGGCGAGTGGCTACACCGGGGAACGACGCACCCTTCTGGAGGCGCTCGCCGAGTTGCTGCCCCATCAGGGGCTGGTGAGCCGCATGGTCGGCGGCGACGATCCGGTGTTGTGGGTGTGGCATCCGCGCACGCGCCGCCAGACGATCATCTTCGCCACCCCCTCCAGCGGAGGCTGGACGTTGTTGTGGTCGCCGGGCGGCCAGGGCAGCGCGGACGACCTGGAAGCCACGGCGGACGCCCTCCGCCGGACGCTGAGCTCAACGTAGCCCGGGTGAAACGTCCCCGACCTGAGCTCAACGTGGCCAGGGTTCACCGTAGCCGGGGTGGGACGTCCTCGACCTGGCACACGGCCCGCCACACGGTCTTGGCGCTCTCGCCGTCGGCCAGCGCCTGGATGACGGTACGGCCGCCCAGCGGGGCGATCACGTAGTCGCGGGCCCACGACTCGGCATAGGTCTCGCCGAAATGGGCGTTCATCCGTCTCCAGAACTCGGTCAGGCGCATGGACCAAGTATGGAATCGCGTCAGGTGTGGGTAAGACATCCGCATGCCAAAGACCCCCAAGTCTTCACCCCCGAAGACCGCCAGGACCAAGGCCAACAGGGCGCGGCGCCGCCGGCTGTTACTCGCGATGCGGCAGACCGTCCAGAAGGAGAAGGGACAGCGATCGGAGCGGCACGCGGGAATCAGGCAGGAGCCGCGTGCGGGCAGGCCGCGTACGCGCAGGGCGTCACGGCGCTGAGCCGGGACGAACAGTCACAGAACAGTCATAGAACTCGCGCACCGTACATCTCACCGAGATGGTCGGCGAGCAGTTCCAGGCGGGCGCCGTCGGGGTCCTTGAAGTAGATGGAGGCGCCGCTCTCGATCTGGTGCGGCACGCCGGCCATCTCCAGCTTGCCGCGCAGCCGTTCCCAGGTGGCGGGGTCGACGGAGATCGCCACGTGGTGCAGCCCGCCGAGCACCTCCTGGTACGGGCCGAGGTCGAGCCCCGGGAAGTCGAAGAACGCGAGCAGGTTGCCGTTGCCGATGTCGAAGAAGAAGTGGCTCGAACCCTTGTAGTCGCGGTTCTCGATGATCTCCGTCAGCGGGAACTCCAGAAGTTCCTGGTAGAACTTGATGGTCCGCTCGACGTCGGACGACAGCAGGGCCACGTGGTGCAGGCCACGGGCGCTGCTCGACGGCCGGTGCGGTAAGGCGTACTTACTTCGCAATTCAGCGCGTCTGGTCTCGACGGCGGCATAGTCAATGGTCACGGTCGCTGTATGTCCGCCTTGACCCCCGCTCAACCACCCGGCGCCGCTCCAATGAGTTTTCTGTCGGTGGCGCGAGGCAGTATGTGCTGGTGAGCTCGCTAGACCACTTCACCCAGGTGACCAGGCAATGGTTCGCCGGCGCCTTCCAGGCGCCCACGGCGGCCCAGGAGGGCGCGTGGGAGTCGATCGCGCGCGGCGACAACACGCTGGTCGTCGCCCCCACGGGGTCCGGCAAGACGCTGGCGGCGTTCCTGTGGTCGCTCGACCGGCTCGCGGCGCGGGCGGCCGAGCAGCCCCCGGGTGAGGGCGCGGCGAAGGGGCACAAGCCGGGCACCCGCGTGCTCTACGTGTCGCCGCTCAAGGCGCTGGCCGTCGACGTCGAGCGCAACCTGCGCGCGCCGCTGGCCGGGCTCAGGCAGACGGCGCGCCGGCTCGGGCTGCCCGTGCCGGAGATCTCGGTGGCGATCCGCTCCGGCGACACCCCGGCCGAGGAGCGCAGGCGGTTCGCCGCCAAGCCGTCCGACATCCTGATCACCACCCCCGAGTCGCTGTTCCTGCTGCTCACCAGTCAGGCGCGCGACGCGCTGCGCGACGTCGAGACGGTGATCGTCGACGAGGTGCACGCGGTCGCGGCCACCAAGCGCGGCGCCCATCTGGCGCTCAGCCTGGAACGGCTCGACGCGCTGCTGGAGCGTCCGGCTCAGCGGGTGGGGCTGTCGGCGACCGTGCGGCCGGTGAGCGAGGTGGCGGCCTTCCTCGGCGGCACGCGTCCGGCGACGGTGGTGCAGCCGCCGTCCGACAAGCGCATCGAGATCGAGGTCGTCGTCCCGGTCGAGGACATGACGGAGATGGAGGGTGCGCCCGATCCCGAGCAGGTCGAGCCGTCGTCCAGCCGGTCGATCTGGCCCCATGTGGAAGACCGCCTGTTCGACCTGATCGAGTCCCACAGCTCGACGATCGTGTTCGCCAACTCCAGGCGGCTGGCCGAGCGGCTGTGCACCCGGCTCAACGAGCTGGCCTACGCGCGGCGGCAGGGGCCGGAGGCGGTCGACCTGTCGATCTGGGAGACACCGCCGCAGGACCAGGGGCCCCCGCCGTACGACCGGGAGCCGCCGTCCAGGCGCATGCCCGCCGAGACGATGGCGCAGGCGGGGGCGAGCAAGGGCGTGGTGAGCGAGATCGTCCGGGCCCACCACGGCTCGGTGTCGAAGGAGGAGCGGGCCCAGATCGAGGAGGCGCTCAAGTCGGGGCGGCTGCCCGCCGTGGTCGCCACCTCCAGCCTGGAGCTGGGCATCGACATGGGCGCGGTCGACCTGGTGGCGTGCGTGGAGGCGCCGCCGAGCGTGGCCAGCGGGCTGCAGCGCATCGGCCGGGCCGGTCACCAGGTGGGCGCGGTCTCCCGAGGGGTGATCTTCCCCAAGTACCGGGGCGACCTCGTCCAGACGGCCGTGGTGGCCGAGCGCATGCGCGCCGGGCAGATCGAGGAGTTGCGCTACCCGCGTAACCCGCTCGACGTGCTGGCCCAGCAGATCGTGGCCATGACCGCGCTCGACGAGTGGACCGTCGACGAGCTGGAGACCGTGGTCAAGCGGGCCGCCCCCTACGCCACCCTGCCGCGCAGCGCGCTGGAGGCGACCCTCGACATGCTGGCCGGCCGCTACCCGAGCGAGGAGTTCGCCGAGCTGCGGCCGCGCATCGTCTGGGATCGCGTCACCGGCGTCCTCCAGGGGCGGCCCGGCGCGCAGCGGCTGGCCGTGACCAACGGCGG
This sequence comes from Nonomuraea sp. NPDC049637, assembly GCF_040675235.1. NCBI lineage: Bacteria > Bacillati > Actinomycetota > Actinomycetes > Streptosporangiales > Streptosporangiaceae > Nonomuraea > Nonomuraea sp. NPDC049637. The sequence continues at coordinate 222,175 of NZ_JBFAOM010000011.1, read as the reverse complement.
CACGATCCCCGACCGCGGCCTGTTCGGCGTGTTCCTCGTGGGCGAGAAGGCGTCCCGGGTGGGCGAGCTCGACGAGGAGATGGTCTACGAGTCGCGGGTGGGCGACGTGTTCGTGCTGGGCGCGACGTCGTGGCGGATCGAGGACATCACGGCCGACCGGGTGCTGGTCTCGCCCGCTCCCGGCCAGCCGGGGAAGTTGCCGTTCTGGCACGGCGACACGGCCGGGCGTCCGGCAGAGCTGGGCCGGGCGATCGGGCAGTTCCTGCGGGAGCAGGCCAAGCAGGGTTCCACCGACCGCATCAGGGAGGCGGGCCTCGACGAGTTCGCCGCGGGCAACCTGCTGGCCTACCTCGACGAGCAGCGCGAGGCCACGGGATACGTGCCCGACGACCGTACTTTGCTGGTCGAGCGCTTCCACGACGAGCTGGGCGACTGGCGGGTGGTGATCCACTCCCCCTACGGCGCGCGGGTGCACGCGCCCTGGGCGCTGGCGATCAACCGGCGGCTGCGTGAGCGTTACGGCATCGACGTGCAGGCCGTGCACTCCGACGACGGCATCGTGCTGCGCATCCCCGACACGCTGGCCGAGCCGCCCACCGACGTGGCGGCGTTCGACGCCGAGGAGATCGAGCAGATCGTCACCGAGGAGCTGGGCGGGTCGGCGATGTTCGCCTCCCGGTTCAGGGAGTGCGCGGGGCGGGCGCTGCTGCTGCCGCGCCGCGTGCCGGGCCGGCGCAGCCCGCTGTGGCAGCAGCGCCAGCGGGCCGCCCATCTGCTGGGCGTGGCCTCCCAGTACGCCTCGTTCCCGATCGTGCTGGAGACGATGCGCGAATGCCTCCAGGACGTGTTCGACGTGCCGGGGCTGGTCCAGCTCATGCGCGACATCGCGGCGCGCCGGATCCGGGTGGTCGAGGTCGAGACGTCGCAGGCCTCGCCGTTCGCCGCGTCGCTGCTGTTCCACTACGTCGGCGCGTTCATGTACGAAGGCGACGCGCCGCTCGCCGAACGTCGCGCGCAGGCCCTGGCGCTGGACACCACGCTGCTGGCCGAGCTCCTCGGCCAGGCCGACCTGCGCGAGCTGCTCGACCCCGACGTGATCGTGAGCAGCGAACGCGAGCTGGCCCGGCTCGACCGGCCGCTGCGCGACGCCGAGGACCTGGCCGACCTGCTGCGTTCGCACGGGCCGCTGCTGACGCCCGACGTGAGCGTGCGCGGCGGTGACCCGTCCTGGCTGGAGGAGCTCGAACGCGCGCGACGGGCCATCCGCGTGCGCATCGCGGGCGAGGAGCAGTGGGCGGCCGTGGAGGACGCCGCCCGGCTGCGCGACGCGCTCGGCGTACCGCTGCCCGTGGGGGTGCCGCACGTGTTCCTGGAGCCGGTGCCCGACCCGCTGGCCGACCTGGTGGCCCGGCACGCCCGCACCCGCGGGCCCTTCCACGCCGGCACCGCCGCCGCCAGGTTCGGGCTGGGCGCGGCCGTGGTGACCGACGCGCTGCGGCGGCTGGCCGCCTCGGGACGCGTCGTGAACGGGGAGTTCCGGCCGGGCGGCCGGGGCGAGGAGTGGTGCGACGCCGGGGTGCTGCGGATGTTGCGCCGCAGGTCGCTGGCCCGGCTGCGCAAGGAGGTCGAGCCGGTCGCGCACGAGACGCTGGCCCGCTTCCTGCCCGCCTGGCACGGCATCACCGGTTCTGGCGCGTCGTCCGACGGCTCGCGGGCCGGGGCGGCCCGGGCCATGGACGCGCTGGTGCGGTCCGTCGAGCAGCTTCAGGGGGCCGCGGTGCCGGCGTCCGCGCTGGAGACGCTGGTGCTGCCCTCGCGGGTGCCCGGCTACCATCCGGCGCTGCTCGACGAGCTGACCTCGTCGGGCGAGGTGATGTGGGTCGGGCAGGGGTCGTTGCCCGGCGGCGACGGATGGGTGTCGCTCTACTTCGCCGACACCGCGCCGCTGCTGCTGCCCGAGCCGGCCGAGATCACGATGACGCCGCTGCACGAGCGCGTGCTCGACCTGCTGGGCGGCGGGGGCGCGCTGTTCTTCCGGGGCATCTCCGACCAGCTCGGGGCCCAGGGCGGGGCGCTCGACGACGCGACGCTGGTCTCCGCGTTGTGGGATCTGGTGTGGTCGGGCCGGGTCTCCGGCGACACGCTCGCGCCGCTGCGGGCCACGCTGGGCACCGGGCGTCCCGCGCACCGGCCCGCCACGACGCGGCGGCGCCGGGCCGTGCTGCCGTCGCGGAGCGGGCCGCCGACCGTGGCTGGGCGGTGGTGGCTGCTGCCCGGCCCCGCCGACGACGCGACGCAGCGGGCGCACGCGCAGGCCGAGGTGCTGCTCGAACGGCACGGCGTGGTGACGCGCGGGGCGGTGACCTCCGAACGGCTGCCCGGCGGGTTCACGCCTGTCTACCAGGTGCTTCGCGCCTACGAGGAGAGCGGGCGGTGCCGCCGGGGGTACTTCGTCGAGGGGCTGGGGGGTGCCCAGTTCGCGCTGGCGGGCGCGGTCGACCGGATGCGTGCCATGGCGCCGAGCGTCGCACCGACCGGCGGCGGGCCGGGCGAGAGCTTCGGTTCGCCGCCCGAGATCCCCGCCTGGGAGACCGGCGGGCCCGGCGGCGGAGAGGCCGGCGAAGGGTTCGGTGGCGAGAGGTTCGGTGGCGAGAGGTTCGGTGGCGGGTTCGGCGGCGGTGAGGGTGGCCGGGGTTCGCGGCCCGGTGGCGGCGGGTTCGGCCAGGGTGGCGAGGCCGGGATGCTCGGTCGAGGCGGCCGGGGCGGGTCCGGGCGGCGGGCCGTGGTGCTGGCCGCCGCTGACCCGGCCAGCCCGTACGGTGCCGCGCTCCCCTGGCCGCAACGTCCCGGCGACGTCGGGCACAAGCCGGGCAGGAAGGCGGGCGCGCTGGTCGTGCTCGTGGACGGTCACCTCGTCCTCTACGTGGAGCGGGGCGGCAAGACGTTGTTGTCGTTCGCCGACGACGAGCGGCTGCAACCGGCGGTCGACGCGCTGGCGCTGGCCGTACGCGACGGGGCGCTCGGGAAGCTGACGGTGGAGCGGGCCGACGGCGCGTCCATCGTGGAATCGCCGCTGGCGGCTGCCCTGGAGGCGGCCGGGTTCCATCCGACCCCCCGGGGGCTGCGCCTGCGTGCCTGACCGGTCGGTGGTCGCCGGGGATCGGCCGCCCATGGATCTGTATACGATGGGCGGCCATATGGCTGATGTGATGCGGGGCGCCGGGCGTACGACGCTGCTGGGCGAGGTCACCGAGGAGCTGCGTCGTCGCATCCTGTCGGGTGAGCTGGCCCAGGGGGAACGGCTGGTCGAGGATCGGCTGGCGGCGCTGCTCGGCGTGTCGCGCAACCCCGTGCGCGAGTCCATCCGGGTGCTGGCGGCCGAGGGGTTCGTCGAGGTCGTCCCGCGGGTCGGCGCGACGGTCGCGCGGCTGACGGCCGAGGAGGGCGAGGAGCTCTTCGACGTGCGCATGGCGGTCGAGGGCCTGGCCGCCCGGCTGGCGGCACGCAAACGCAGCCCCGAGGCCGTCGCGCGGCTGCGCCGGGTGCTCGACGCGGCGAAGGAGGCCGTGGAGGCCGGACGACCGGCGGAGGTGGCCGAGCTCAACACCGCCTTTCACCTGGCCGTGGGCCAGGCGGCGGGCAACTCCTACCTCAACCTGATGATGAAGCCCATGGTGCTGCGGGCGCAGTGGGTCTTCAGCCAGACCGCCGCCGTCCGGGGGCCGCACTCCTGGACGGAACACCTGAGCCTGTGCGAGGCCATCGCGGCGGGCGACGAGGACGAGGCCCAGGCCAGGGCGGTCGCGCACGTCGCCGCCGCCCGCCGGTCGTTCCTCGCGGCCGTGACCCGCACGGCGAACCACCCGGCCGACCCGGACCACCCGGCCGACCCGAACCACGCGGACGACGCGGACGACGCGAACCACCCGGACGCACAGTCGGGAATCGGCACCCCGCGGCGCGGGTGAGGCCCAGGGATTGTATACAGTCTCCTGAACCGTCCCCCCGGAGGAGAGACCGTTGTTCACCACCAGGCCCGAGCTGACGGGCGACTTCGGCATGGTCGCCAGCACCCACTGGCTGGCCTCGGCGGCCGGGATGGGCGTGCTGGAGCGCGGCGGCAACGCCTTCGACGCGGCGGTGACGGCCGGGTTCGTGCTCCAGGTCGCCGAACCGCACCTGAACGGCCCCGGCGGCGAGGCGCCGATCCTGCTGTGGAGCGAGCAGGAGCAGAAGGTGTCGGCGGTGTGCGGCCAGGGCGTCGCCCCCGCCGCCGCGACCGTCGAGCGCTTCGCCGCGATGGGGCTGGACGTCGTCCCCGGCACGGGTCTGCTGGCAGCGACGGTGCCGGGCGCGTTCGGCGGCTGGATGCTGCTGCTGGAGCGCTGGGGCACCTGGTCGCTGGCCGATGTGCTGGCTCCGGCGATCCACTACGCCGAGCGCGGCGTGCCGGTGCTCGACCGGATCGCCGCCACGATCGGGACGGTCGAGGAGCTGTTCCGGCACGACTGGCCCACGTCGGCGGCCACCTGGCTGCCGGACGGCCGGGTGCCCGCGCCCGGTTCGAGGCTGGCCAACCCGGTGCTCGCGGCGACCTATCGCAGGCTGGTCACCGAGGCCGAGGCCGCGTCGGCCACCCGCGAAGGTCAGCTCGCCGCCGCCCGGCACGCCTGGTACGAGGGTTTCGTCGCCGAGGCCGTCGCCGGTTTCAGCACCGGCACCGCCTGGCGGGACAGCTCGGGCGAGGTCCACGGCGGCCTGCTCACCGGGGACGACCTGGCCCGCTGGTCCGCCACGGTCGAGGAGCCGGTGAGCTTCGACTACCGCGGGCACACCGTGTACAAGACGGGACCTTGGGGGCAGGGTCCGGTCTTCCTGTAGCAGCTCGCCCTGCTGTCCGGGGTCGACCTCGACGCCGCCGACTTCCTGGGCGCCGACTACGTGCACGTGGTGACCGAGGCGGCCAAGCTCGCCTTCGCCGACCGCGAAGCCTGGTACGGCGACGCGGACGTGCCCATGGCCGACCTGCTGAGCGCGGCGTACAACGATGAACGACGGCGGCTCATCGGGCCCGAGGCCAGCCTGGAGCTGCGGCCGGGCGCGCCCGGCGGCCGGGAGCCGCGGCTGCCGGTCCTCCCGCCCGGCACGACGGCCGGCTCCCCCGCCATTCCGGCGCCCGTTCGTCCGGGCATCGGCGAGCCGACGGTTCGTCCGGGCATCGGCGAGCCGACGGTCGCCCGCCACGACGCACCGCCGACCGGCGGCCCGCGCACCCTGACCGGCGCCGGTGAGCAGACGGTGACGCCGGACGGCGCGGTGCGGGGCGACACCTGCCACGTGGACGTCGTGGACCGGTTCGGCAACATGGTCTCGGCCACGCCCAGCGGCGGCTGGTTGCAGAGCTCCCCCACGATCCCCGAGCTGGGCTTCTGCCTGGGCACCAGGGCGCAGATGTTCTGGCTGCAGGAGGGGCTGCCCGCCTCGCTGCGGCCCGGCGCGCGGCCGCGCACCACGCTCTCGCCGTCGTTCGCCACCAGGGACGGCAGGCCGTGGCTGGCGTTCGGCACGCCGGGCGGTGACCAGCAGGACCAGTGGAGCGTCAACTTCTTCCTGGCCGTCGTGCACGGGCGGCTGAACCTCCAGGAGGCGATAGAGGCGCCCATGTTCCACTCCGCGCATTTCCCCAGCTCGTTCTTCCCGCGTGGCTCGCGTCCCGGGGTGCTGCACGTCGAGGAGCGGCTCGACCCGGGGGTGGTGGCCGAGCTGCGGCGGCGTGGGCACGCGGTCGAGGTCGAGGGGCCGTGGTCGCTCGGCAGGCTGAGCGCGGTGGCCCGCGACGGCGCCTTCCTGCGGGCCGCCGCCAACCCCCGCGGCGCCCAGGGCTACGCGGCGGGCCGATGACCAGCCACCACACGTCCCGCCCTAAGGCGCGGACCACCACCGACCGGGCGTCCTGGCCGGAGGTGGGGTGGTGACGGTGGGGGAGGTTGTCTTTCTGGTCGGGGCCGGGTTGCTGGCGGGGGCGGTCAATGCTCTGGCCGGGGGCGGCACGCTGATCTCCTTCCCGGCGCTGGTGGCGTTCGGCTACCCGGGCGTCACGGCGTCGGTGACCAACGCGGTGGCCCTGTGGCCCGGCTACCTGGGCGGCGTCGTCGGCTACCGCGCCGAGCTGCGCGGGCAGCGGCGCAGGGTGGCGGCGCTGTCGGCCGCCACGGTGGCGGGCGCCGTGGCGGGCTGTTCGCTGCTGCTGCTCACGCCTGGCCGGCTGTTCGACTCGCTGGTGCCGTGGCTGGTGACGTTCGCCAGCCTCGCGCTGCTGGCCCAGCCGTGGCTCAAGGACCGCTTCGGCGGCGCGGCCGGGCGGCCGCCGAGCAGGCTGGTGTACGCCGGGGTGTTCCTGGGCGGCTGCTACGGCGCCTACTTCAACGGCGGGATGGGCGTGCTGCTGCTGGCCGTGCTCGGCATGTTCCTGCACGACGACCTGCACCGGGTCAACGCCGTACGGGCCGCGTTGTCGCTGGTCGTCAGTACGGTGTCGGTGGTGGCGTTCGCGCTGTTCGGCCCGGTGGAGTGGCAGGCCGTGGCGGTGGTGGCGCAGGCCAGCCTGGCGGGTGGCTTCCTCGGCACCCGCGTGGCCCGGCTCATGCCGCCGAACGTGCTGCGCGGGGTCGTCGTGACCTTCGGCCTCGGCGTGGCGGCGGTGCTCGCGCTGCGTTGAAACTGCGTCGAAAACTGCGTGGTAGCTGGGTCGTAGCTGCGTCGTACGTGCGTCGTAGCGTGTTGAACGGGCGGTTCAGGCGACGGTGGCCTCGATCAGGTCATCGACCACGTCGTTCAGGTCGTTGCCCCGGGCGTGCACGCGCCGCTGGCGCACCGCCCCGGAGCCCTTGCTCAGCAGCCGTTCCAGGCCCTCTTCGATGAAGGTCAGGTCGCCGGCCTCGGCCAGCGCGGCGCTCACGTGGCCGAACAGGCGGCGGGCCATCACCGTGGCGGGCACGAGCGTCCCGTGCCGCACGTCGAGGCTGTCGCCGACCAGGCCGTCCCGGGCGGCCCGCCAGTAGGCGGCCCGCAGCACCTCCGACGGGATCGGCAGCCCGCGGTCGCCGCGCGCCACCTCCCGCAACGCGGTCACGACCAGGGCCCGGATCAGGCCGATGATCGTCAGGCTGTCGCTCACGTCGAGCGGCACGTCGGCCACCCTGATCTCGACCGTCGGCAGCCTCGGCGACGGACGGGTGTCCCAGAAGACCGTCTTGGGGTCCATCAGCGCGCCCGACTCCGACAGCGCGCGCAGCGCCAGCTCGTAGTCGCCGAACGTCGGGAAGTACGGCGGCGCCCCGGACACCGGCCACCGCCCCCAGCTGATCACCCGCCAGGACGCGTAGCCGGTGTCGCGGCCCACGAAGAACGGCGAGTTGGCGGCCAGCGCGATCAGCGTCGGCAGCCAGGGTCTGAGATGGTTGCCGACATAGACGGCGATCTCCTCGTCCGGTACGTCGACGTGCACGTGCAGCGCGCAGATGCTGATCTCGTCCTGCAACGCCCGGTAGAGCTCCTTGCCCTGCAGATAGCGGTGGTCGTCGGTGAGCGGCGGCGGCATGACGTTGCCGAGCACCGGGATGCCGCTGGCCACGACCGCCAGGCCGCAGGACCGGGCCGCCTCGGCCACCTCCTTCCGTGCTGCCCGGAGCTGGGAGCCCAGCTCACTGAGGTCGGCGGAGGGCGGCGTACGGGCCTCCACCTGGAAACGGGTGATCTCGTGGGCCACGTCGAGCATGTCCGTCGCGGCGGCCAGGACCTCGGCCGCCCGGGGGGACACGTGGCGGGTGCGGGGATCGACGACGAGGTATTCCTCTTCGATCCCGATCAACGGAACCATGCACACCTCGCTGGGGGAGTCCGAAGAGCCTCCGCCACAGGTTGTGCCCGTACCGCTGCCGGGGGAAAACCTGGCTAGAAGGGGGCAGGACCGTACAGGGCGGCGGGGGCGCCGGTGGACATGGCCCAGTAGCGGTCGCCGTACGACCAGTGCCACCACTCGGTCGGGTAATTGACCAGGCCGACGGGTTCCAGGGCGGCGGCCAGGATCTCGCGGTGGGCGCGGGCCTGCGCCGGGACGCCGGCGGCGGCCGTGTAACAGGCGCCGCCGCTCTCCTCGGGGTTGTCGTTGACCTGGGTGCCCATGTCGTACTCGGTGCCGTCGGGGGCGCACAGGGTCAGGTCGACGGCGGCGCCGGCGGTGTGGGGGGCGACCTCGACGGGAGACACATACCGACTTGCCGCAACATAGGACTCGTCAGGCGTCATGTCGGGGTAAGTGGTGAGGAGCTCCGCGCGGTACCCCTCGAAGATGCGCCGCTGCGTGGCGATGGGCCGATATCCCTCGACGATCAGCAGGTGGAAGCCGTCGGGCAACGAGCTCTCGGCCCGCTCCAGCCGGTCGAGCAGCCCCGCGCGCAGGTGCGCGTACGCGCCGTCGGCGTCGGCCATCCGCGTGTCGACCCGCAGCCGCCCGCGTACGTCGGCCAGCGGCTCACCGCACTCCTGGACGGGGATCGCCGAGACGCGCGGGTCGGAGATGAGGACTACGTCGGTGTCGAGCTGCCACATGGGCAGAAATTCTCACACAGTGTCGGAGAAAACCTGCTCCCGGGCCTGTTCCAGGGCGGCGACCATGGCCCCGCGCAGCACCGCGTTGCCGGTCACCTTGGTGGTCACCACGGTCGGCTGGCTCGGGCACACGCGGGCCACGGCCTCCTCCACCTTGGCGGCCAGCCGCTCGCCGCCGGCCCGGCCGACGTCGCCGCTGAGCACGATCAGCCCGGGGTCGAGCACGACGGCCACGGCCGCCGCGCCCACGGCCAGGCGGCCCGCCACCTCGTCCAGGTAGTCCTCGTCGCCGTTGCGGACCAGGTCGGGCACGGTATAGCCGATCACGCCGTGCTCGCCGGCCAGGCCGCGCAGGGCGTCGTGGCCCACCAGGCGCTGGAAGGAGCCCGACTGCGGCTGCGAGACGTCGGACGGCAGCGGCTCGCCCGGCACCGGCAGCCAGCCGATCTCGCCCGCGCCGCCGGTGATGCCGCGGTGCAGCCGGCCGCCGAGCATGACGCCGAGGCCCTGGCCGACGCCGGCCCAGATGACCACGAAGTCGTCGTGGCCGACGGCAGCGCCGTAGCGGCTCTCGGCCAGGGCGACCAGGTTGACGTCGTTCTCTATCGTCACCGAGCCGCCGAGGGTCTGGCGCAGGCTGGCCAGCACGCCGACGTGCCAGTCGGGCAGGTCGTAGGACCAGCGCACGTCGCCGCTGCGGGGATCGACGACGCCTCGGGTGCCGATGACGAAGGAGCGGAGCTGGGAGAGCTCGACGCTGGCGGTGGCGCAGGCCCGCTGGACGGCCGAGTGCACCGCCTTGACCGGATCGCGGGCGTCGGACGGGTTGACCGTCACCTCGACAACGATTTTACCTGTGATGTCCGCCACACCGACAGTGAGGCTGTCGGGCAGCACCTCCAGCCCGGCGACATACGCGCTCGACGGAACCACGGCGTACAGGGCGGCGTGCGGGCCCCGGCCGCCGGCGCGCTCGCCGGCGACCTCCACCAGCCCCCGCTCTTCGAGTCGAGCGAGCAGCTGACCTGCGGTTACCTTGGATAGCCCCGTTCGCTCCCCCAGTTCGGCGCGGGTCAGCGGACCGTCCGCGAGAAGGAGTTCAAGTGCCGAGCGGTCGTTCAACCTGCGCAGCAGCCGGGGGATCCCCGGGCTTCGACTCATTACCGCACCCCTCTCGTCACGAATGGCTAACGAGCGTTTCTTTTAAGAAAGTTTCTTGTTAGTTTAACAGCGTCGTTCGGCATTTGACGATCAGCCTGGTGCGGACCGTAGGCCAGCACCCGGGAAGGGAGAACCCTGTGAGGATCGCGAAGATCACAGCCACTACGGTCACCACGGCCGCCCTGGCCCTGGGCCTGGCCGCCTGTGGGTCAAGCGAGGAGCCGAAGCCGTCGTCCAGCGCGGCCGCCCCCGCTTCCAGTGGCCCGAAGTTCGCGGGCAAGACGCTCAGCGTGTGGCGTCTGGGCGACAGCAACCCTGCCGCCGCCAAGTACATGGAAGAGCTCAACGCCGAGTTCAAGAAGCAGACCGGCGCCGAGGTCAAGCTTGAGTGGATCCCGTGGCCGCAGGTGGCCGACAAGTTCGCCGCCGCCGCGACCGGCACCGGCCCGGACGTGACCGAGATCGGCAACGACCAGGTCCCGATGTGGCAGAGCCAGGACGCGCTCACCCCCATCACCGACATCGCGCGTGAGGGCGACCGGGCCCAGATCCCCGAGAACCTCTACGGCTACGAGACGGTCGACGGCGAGATCTACGGCATCCCGTGGGGCGCCGGCGCCCGCGCGGTGCTCTACCGCAAGGACTGGTTCGCCGACCTGAAGATCGAGGTTCCCAAGACCTGGGACGAGCTCGTCGCCGCGGCCAAGAAGATCCAGAAGGAGAAGGGCGCCGGCGTCGACGGCTTCGCCTTCAACGGCGGCTCCGACGCCAACCACCTGCTGGCCGCGTTCGCCTGGTCCGAGGGCGGCGAGTTCGCCGTCAAGGAGGGCGACAAGTGGGTCGGCAAGCTGACCGACCCCGGCTTCCAGAAGGGCTTCGAGACCTACACCGGTCTGGTCACCGGCGGCCTGTCCAGCAAGGCGAACCTGACGCTGAACACCGTCGACATCCGCAAGCGCTTCGCCAACAACAAGGTGGCGATGTACCTCACCGCCGGCTGGGACCTGCCCGGCATCGAGGAGGACTCGAAGGGCAAGCTGAAGGGCGACAAGCTCGGCTTCTTCCCGCTGCCCGCCAAGACCGGCGGCCTGGCCCCGTCCTTCTTCGGCGGCAACGACATCGCGCTGTGGGGCGGCACCAAGGAGGCCGACCTCGGCAAGGAGTACATCAAGCTCGCCACCAGCAAGACCTGGGCCGACCGCTACGCCAAGGAAGGCGGCCTGCTGCCGGTCTACCCCGACACCCTGGCGGCGCTGAACGAGGACCCGGCGCAGGGCCCGTTCGCCCAGGCCTTCGCCAAGGCCAAGGCGTTCCCGGCCGACCCGAACTGGGCCGAGGCCGACGCCACCAAGGCCGTGCTGCAGAACGCGGCGCGCGCCGTCATCGAGGGCAAGAAGGACACCACCACGGCTCTCGCTGACGCCAACAAGGAACTCGAAGAGATCCTGAACCAGTAACGATGGCGAACACGACTACGGTCACCCGGGGCAGGGGCTCGTCCCCCGCCCCGGGGCGCCGCCGTAAGAAGGGCGGCGGGCCCGTCAAGGCCACCGGGATGCCCACGTGGAGCATCCCGTACGTGCTGCTCATCCCCGGTCTGCTGGTCATCGCGGGACTGCTGCTGTACCCGATGTTCCAGCTCGGCGTGATGGCCTTCCAGAAGGTCGGGCTCGCGCAGATCAGGGGCAGCAAGCCGGCCGAATGGGTGGGCCTGGACAACTTCAACAAGGTCCTCTCCAACGACATCTTCTGGTCGGCTCTGCGCAACACCGTGGTGTTCGCCTTCGTCGCCGTCAGCCTCACCCTGATCGTGGGAACCGCGGTCGGCGTGCTGCTGAACAAGCTCGGCAAGAAGATGTCCCTGTTCGTGGTCATCGGGTGCATGTTCGCCTGGGCCGTGCCGCCGGTCGCGCAGGGCGTCATCTGGCGCTCGCTCTTCGACGCCGAGTCCGGCATCGTGAACTGGCTGCTCAACCTGCTGCCCGACTGGCTGGCCGCGCCGCCCGCCGGCCAGCGGGACTGGTCGGGCACCCCCTGGCTCAACGACACCTTCCCGCTCTACGTCGCGCTGATCGTGTGCGTGGTGTGGGCCGGGTTCCCGTTCATCGCGGTCTCGGTGCTGGCGGGCCTCAAGGGCATCCCGTCCGAGCTGTACGAGGCGGCCAAGGTCGACGGCTCGGGGGCGTGGCGGACGTTCAGGAAGATCACCCTGCCGCTGCTCAAGCCGGTCTTCGCCGTCCTGACGATCCTGTCGATCATCTGGGACTTCAAGGTCTTCAGCCAGCTCTACGTGCTGATGAACGGCCCGACCAACCGCGACGGTTTCAACCTGTCGATGTACGCGGTCGCGGAGGCGTTCAAGCCCCCGCAGAAGCTGGGCACGGGCGCGGCGATCTCCATCGTGCTGACGATCATCCTGCTCATCATCACCGTCGCGTACGTCCGGCAGATCGTGAAGCAGGAGGAGATGTGAACGCGCTGGCCCGCAAGAAGCTCGGGAAGATCCTCCTGAACACGGCCGGTGTGCTGGTCTTCCTCTACGCGGTCTTCCCCGTCTACTGGATGGTCTCCACCGGCTTCAAGGAGAACGACCAGATCTTCACGACGGAGTTCATCCCGTTCCCGACGCACTTCACCTTCGACCACTTCGCGCGGGTGCTGACCGAGGGCGTGGCGAACAACTCCATCTGGCTCTACATGCGCAACAGCGCGATCGTGGCGCTCGGCACCGTGCTCATCGGCTCGGTCTTCGCGCTGCTGTCGGCCACGGCCATCGCCCGCTTCCGCTTCAAGGGGCGCGGCACGTTCCTGGTCATCCTGCTGATCGTGCAGATGTTGCCGGCCGAGGGCCTGCTCATCCCGCTGTACATGATGGTCAAGCGGGTCGGCCTCGGTGACCAGCTCCTCGGACTGATCATCACCCAGGTCGCGCTGACGCTGCCGTTCGGCATCTGGATGTTGCGCACGTTCGTGGCCGCGGTGCCGCGGACGCTGGAGGAGGCGGCCTGGATCGACGGCGCCAGCCGCCTGACGACGTTCTGGAAGGTGCTGTTCCCGCTGGTCGCGCCGGGGTTGGTGGCCACGAGCATCTTCTCGTTCATCACCGCCTGGAACGATCTGGTGTTCGCCCTCTACCTGATGTCGGGGTCCGAGGGCTACACGATGCCGGTCGCCCTGCAGTACTTCTTCGGCCAGAAGGGCGTCGACTGGGGCGCGATCATGGCCGGTTCCACCCTGATGACCCTTCCGGTGGTCGTCTTCTTCCTGCTGGTACAACGCCGCATGGTCGCCGGTCTCACCGCCGGCGCCGTGAAGGGGTAACAGGCACTGATCCTCGTACGGCTCGGCTGGTCCGGGCCGTACCCGGTCGTGCCTTCATTCAAGTGATGAGGAGCCATGAGTCAGAGTGATCGGGGGCTGCGTCGCCTCGCGGCCGGCACGCTGCTCGTCGCCTTCCAGGGCACCACGGCGCCCGACTGGGTGCTGCGTGAGCTGGACAACGGCCTGGGCGGCGTGACGCTCTTCGGGTTCAACGTCGCCGGTCCCGACCAGGTCAGGTCGCTCACCACGACGTTGCGCGCCTCGGCCGAGCCCGTCATCTCGCTCGACGAGGAGGGCGGGGACGTCACCCGGCTGGCCTACCACGTCGGCAGCCCGTACCCGGGGAACGCGGCGCTGGGGGCGGTCGACGACGTGGACCTGACCTGCCGGGTCTACGCGGCGATCGGGTCGGAGCTGGCCGCGTGCGGCATCAACCTGGACCTCGCGCCGAGCGCGGACGTCAACACCGAGGCCGACAACCCGGTGATCGGGACCAGGTCCTTCGGCGCCGACCCGGCGCTGGTGGCCAGGCACACGGTGGCGGCGGTCAACGGCCTGCAGTCGGTGAACGTGGCCGCCTGCGTCAAGCACTTCCCCGGCCACGGCGCCACCCGGGTGGACTCCCACCTGGCCGTGCCCGTCGTGGACGTCGGCCTGGACGTGCTGCGCGCCCGCGAGCTCGCGCCGTTCCAGGCGGCCATCGAGGCCGGCGCCAGGACCGTGATGACCGCCCACGTGGCCGTTCCGGTGGTGACCGGGGACACTCCGGCCACCCTGTCACCCGCCGCTCTGACCGGGCTCCTCAGGGGCGAGCTCGGCTACGACGGCGTGGTGATCACGGACGCGCTGGACATGCACGCGATCACCAAGAGCGTCGGCCTGGCCAACGGCGCCGTGCTCACGCTCGCGGCCGGGGCGGACCTGATCTGCCTCGGCCCGATCCCCGGCGAGGACGACGTCCAGCGGGTCATCGGGGAGATCGTGGCCGCGGTGACCGAGGGCCGGCTGCCGGCCGCCAGGCTGGAGGAGGCGGCCGAGCGTGTGGGGGCGCTGCGCGCCTGGTTCGGCACGCCCGAGGTGATCGCGACCGCGCAGAACGGGGTCGGCCTGCACGCCGCCCGCCGCGCCGTGCAGCTGACCGGCGAGACGGAACCCCTGGTGGAACCCCTGGTGATCGAGGTGGACACCCCGCCCACGATCGCCGTGGGGAACGTGCCATGGGGTGTGGGCCCGTGGCTGCCGGACGCCGAGATCGTCCGCGTCGAGCCCGCGGCCGCCGACGTCCCCGCCCTGCTGGCCAAGGCCGTGAACCGGTCGCTGGTCATCGTGGTGAAGGACGCCCACCGCTACCAGGCGAGCCAGGAACTGGTCTCCGCTCTGGTGGCGGCCCGCCAGGACGCGACGGTGATCGAGATGGGCCTGCCCGTCTGGCGGCCCGACAGCGCCGCCTACATCGCCACGTACGGGGCGGCCAGGGCCAACGCCCAGGCCGCCGTGGAACTGATCACCGCCTGAGCAGGGCGGTCACGGCCCGCCGGATCAGGGCGCGAGGAGCTCCTCGCGCGCCTGGTCCAGGGCGGCCAGCACCGCGCCGCGCAGCACCGGGTTGGCGTGGGCGACCGCCGTGGTGACCACCTGCGGCCGCACCGGGCAGATCCGCGCCACGGCCTCCTCCACCCTGGAGGTCAGCGCGGATCCCCCGGCGTGGCCCACCTCCCCGGCCAGCACGACCAGCCCCGGGTCGAGGATCACGCACACCGCCGCCACGCCCAGCGCCAGCCGGTGGGCGATCTCGTCGAGCATCGGCTCACCGCGGGACCCGGCCGCCACCGCGACCTCGACGCACTCGCCGGCGCTCTCGGCCTCGAAACCGTAGCCGCGGGCCAGCTCGGCCACCGCCTCGGCGCTCACCAGCGACTGCAGGCCGCCCGCCAGCGACGGCAGCCGGCCCGGCTTGGTGCGGATGTCCTCCGGCAGCGGCACGCCGGGCACCGGCAGGTAGCCGATCTCCCCCGCGCTGCCCGAACGCCCCCGGTGGAGCTTGCCGCCCAGCATGACGGCCATGCCGAGGCCCCGGCTCGCCCACACCAGCACGAAGTCGTCGACGCCCTTGGCCGCGCCGTCGGCGTACTCGGCGATGGCGGCCAGGTTCACGTCGTTCTCGATCGTCACCTCGCGCCGCAGGTCGCCGGCGAGCGCCTCGTGGATGCCCTCGTGCCAGCCCGGCAGGTCGAAGGAGAAACGCACGTCGCCGCTGCGCGGATCGACCACGCCCGGGGTGCCGATCACCACGCCGCGCAGTTTGGCCAGGCTGACCTTGGCGCTGCGGCACGCCTTGACGATCGCGCCGTGCACGGCGGCCACCGGGTCGTCGTGGCCGCCGGGATCGACGGTGACCTCGGCGATGGTGCGGCCGTGGATGTCGGCGACGGCGGTGGAGATGAGCTCGGGCCCGACCTCCAGACCGGCCACGTAGGCGCTGGAGGGGATGACCGAGTAGAGCGCCGCGTTCGGCCCCCTGCCGCCCGCCTGCGCGCCCACCACCTCGACCAGGCCGCGCTCCTCCAGCCGCGCGAGCGTCTGGGAGGCGGTGACCTTGGACAGACCGGTCAGGTCGCCGATCTGCCCCCTCGTCATGGGGCCGGTGGCCAGCAACAGCTCCAGTGCGGCCCGATCGTTGATCTCCCGGAGAAGTCTGGGCACACCAGGACGACGCTCCACGCTGATTCCCACCGTCAATTCGAAAAGGTTGTTGGAAGTTTAGCGCCCCAGCTCTTGCATATCATCGGAGCCGAACACGAGGATGCCTCATGACAATCCCCCGCGGCCCGGCGATCATGCTCGCGCTCGGCCTCGTGCTGCTGCTGGACGTGTTGAGAGTCTTCCTCCCGTCGTTGATCACCCTGTTCGGTCGCGCGGGCGAGACGCCGCCGGAGCTGATGGGCCTCTACGCCGCCGCCTGGTTCATCCTGCCTTTCCTGGCGCTGTTAGCCAAGCCGCGCCACGCTCTGCTCGGCGGCGCCGCGGCGCTGGTCCTCACCAGGATCCTGTTGCAGGCGGGCGTGGGCCAGCTCCCCGTCGCCTCCGCCGGCGTCACCGCGGGCCTGGTCTTCCTGTACGGCTGCGCCCACGCCGTCCCGCGCCGGGCGGTGCCCGTCGGCGTCATGGGCGGCCTGAGCCTGTCGCTGATCGTCCACCTGCTGCTGGACGGCGTGGACCTGGTCTGGCGCGACGGCCTGCTCCCGTGGCTCGCGGTGCTCTCGCTCTGCGCCGCCTTCCTGAGCCTCCTGCGCCCGCCGGCCGCCGAGGTGGACCGCGCGCCCGCGCTGACGTGGTTCCTGCTCGGCCCGGCGATGTTGCTGACCGGCGTGGCCGCCACGGGCTGGGCCAAGCCGGAACAGAGCCCGGCCGATCTGTGGCAGGTGCTGGCGGGCACCGGCCTGCTCGCCGTCGTCCTGGTCATGGCCGTGGTGGTGGCCGCCCACCCGCCGCT
Organism: Nonomuraea sp. NPDC049637; assembly: GCF_040675235.1. Lineage (NCBI taxonomy): Bacteria > Bacillati > Actinomycetota > Actinomycetes > Streptosporangiales > Streptosporangiaceae > Nonomuraea > Nonomuraea sp. NPDC049637. The sequence continues at coordinate 205,590 of NZ_JBFAOM010000011.1, read as the reverse complement.
GTCGCCGGTCTTCGACGTCATCCTCGGGGTCCTGCTGGTGGCCTTCACGGTGCTGCTCGCCCTGTCGGCGCCCTACGCCGCCGTGCTGGTGATCAGCTGGCTCGGCTCCCTGCTCGCCGGAACCGCGCGGCCCGACTATCCCGCCGGGCGACGTCCTGGCGTGGCCGTGCTCGGCGGCGGGCTGGTCTTCTTCGTCGGGCTGTTCGTCTACTACGCGGCCTACGACATGAACCTCGGCTTCCCCAACGGCCTGGTCCTCGTGGCGGCGGCGGTGCTGGTGGCCGTGCTCAGCGTGATCACGGCCCTGGTCCGGCACTCGCCGCCGCCGGCCGCGCCGGTCCGCATCGGCTGGCTGCCGATGGCGGTCGCCGTGCTGCTGGTGGGGCTCGTCACGCTCGGGGCGCCGTCCGCGCCGCCCGTACGGGCCAAGCAGGGCGACACCTTCACCCTGATCGCCTACAACATCCGCATGGGCTACGGCCTGGACGGCCGCCTGTCGCTCGACAGGATCGCGGCCTGGGCCGCCGCCCAGAAGCCCGACGTCGTGCTGCTCAGCGAGGTGGACCGCGGCTGGCTGCTCAACGGCGGCCACGACGACCTGGCCAGGATCGCCCGCGGCCTCGGCATGCGCTACCACTTCGCGCCCGCCGCCGACCAGGTGTGGGGCGACGCGCTGCTCACCAACCTCCCGGTCAGGCAGGTGCACTCCCACCCCCTGGGCGCCCACGACTACCCGACGGGGGCGCAGGCCCAGACGGTCGTCCTGGACGTCGGCGGCAGGGAGGTGGGCATCGTCAACACCCACCTCCAGGCCCCCGACGGCCAGGCCCCGGAGGTTGCCGCGATCGTCCGCTCCCTGGCCGCCGGCCGGGACGCCGAGGAGGCCGGGCACCGCGGCGCCGGAGCCGGGGAGCAGGTGAGGCGGCCCGTGATCCTGGCGGGCGACCTCAACACCCGGCCCGCCGATCCGGCCATGGCGGTGCTGAAGGCGGCCGGGCTGAGCGACCCGCTGACCGCGTTCGGGGACCCGCCGACCTCGCCCGCCGACGCCCCCAAGGAGCGCATCGACCACGTGCTGCTCACCAAGGGATTGACGGCGATTTCCGGTCAGGCGCCGAGGTTGCCGTATTCGGATCACCTGCCCGTTCTGACGACCTTGCGCCTAACCAGTGTTGACCAGGAGGGATAATCGAGAACATGCGCCTTTCCGCTCGTGTCGACTACGCCCTCCGTGCCGCCGCTGAACTCGCCGCAGCCGGCGCGGGTCCGACTACCGTGGGTGAGCTCGCCAAGGAACAGGACATGCCTCCCAAATACCTGGAGAACATCCTGCTCCAGATGCGCCGCGCCGGCCTCGTGCGCGGCCAGCGGGGCCCCGAGGGCGGCTACGTGCTGGCCCGGCCCGCCGCGAACATCTCGCTCGCCGACGTGATCAGGGCCGTCGACGGGCCGCTGGCCAACGTGCGCGGCGAGCGTCCCGAACACGTCGGCTACCGAGGCCCGGCCGAGTCGTTGCAGCAGGTGTGGATCGCGTTGCGCGCCACCGAGCGGGCCATCCTGGAGGAGGTCACGCTCGAGCAGGTGGCCACGGGCAGCCTTCCCGAGCGCGTCCGCCAGCTGGCCGCCGACCCCGCCGCCTGGGACTGACGCCGGCCGGTGGCGGCGGCGGGCGCCCTCGGGCCCGTGGCCGCCGTCCCGGCCGGGAGGCGGGTACCTAGACTGGAGGGATGCCCGAGGGAGACGCCGTCTACCGCACCGCGGCGCGCCTGCGCGGCGCGCTCGACGGCCGCGTGCTGACCAGGTCGGACTTCCGCGTCCCACGGCACGCCACCGCGGACCTGAGCGGCCGTACGGTGCTCACCACCGTCTCCAGGGGCAAACATCTGCTGACGCGGGTCGAGGGCGGCCTGACCGTGCACACCCACCTGCGCATGGACGGAAGCTGGCGGGTCATGCCCGCGGGGCGGCGCACGGCCGGCGGCGACCAGGTGCGGCTGATCCTGGCCAACGCGGAGTGGCAGGCGGTGGGGCTCAAGCTCGGCATGGTCGACCTGGTCACGACCGCCGACGAGGAGCGGCTGGTGGGACACCTGGGGCCGGACCTGCTGGGCGCCGACTGGGACCCGGGCGAAGCCGTGCGAAGGCTACGAGCGGCACCGGACAGGACGATCGGCGAAGCGCTGCTCGATCAGCGCAACCTGGCGGGGATCGGCACGATCTATCGCGCCGAGACCCTGTTCCTGCGCGGGATCTGGCCGTGGCGGAAGGTCGGGGAGATCGAGGATCTCGAAGGGCTTGTCACGCTGGCCCACCGGCTGCTGGAGGCCAACAAGGGGCATGGCGGCACGGTGACGACAGGTGATCGCCGCCCGGCGAACCAGACCTGGGTCTACGGCAGGGCAGGGAGACCCTGTCGCCGATGCGGCACGCGCATCAGCCGCGGGGAGATGGGGGCACAGCCACAGGAAAGGCTGATCCTGTGGTGTGGTGGCTGCCAGCCGCGTTAGGCCGCCACCATGTCCTTGACCTCGGGGAACACGGTGTCGCCGATCGAACCGGGAACCGTCTCGGCAAGGGGCAGTCGCTCGTGCTCGGGCATGTCGGCCAGCACAGGCGCGGCCTGGAGCTCCGCCAGCGCGAACTGGTCGGAAACCTCACGCAACACCTGCGAGAGCGGCACTCCCAGAGCACCACAAATGGACGCAAGCAGCTCTGACGAGGCTTCCTTCTGGCCACGCTCGACCTCGGAAAGATAACCGAGCGAGACACGCGCCAGCGTGGACACCTCGCGTAGCGTGCGCCCCTGACGCACCCGCAACCGCCTCAGCACGTCACCGAGCAGCTGACGCAGCAGAATCATCTGTCGCTCCCTCCCCGGCGTGGATGTCTTCACCACGCCCCGCGCGATCGGATCGTGCCGCACATTGGTCTTCTTGGCTTCGTACATACTCCTCGCCGTCATCATGGGGCGTCGCCTCCCCGGGTCTGCCGCTCGTGCCTGGTCGCGCGACTCATCAGGCCCGCCTGCCGGGCGCTCGGTGCTTGCAGTTGGCTCACGGACCTCACTCACAGCTCCACCGTACCCGTATCCACCGACACCGCGTCAGACCGTGCTTCGCATGTTCGCTCGGGACGTAACACGGTAATCATCCGGAATGTTCCCCTTTGTTGGCCTTCAGCACACCTGCGAGGAGATCGACTGCCTCGTGCACCGTCCTTACCCGGATACGTTCGCGCGACCCCTCAAGGCTCAACTCACGCACCAGGTTCTCCCCGCCCGGGCCGTGGACCGCGGCGTACACCAGGCCCACGGGCTTTCCGTCCTGCGGTTCGGGGCCGGCCACACCCGTCACGGCCAGCCCGTATCCCGCCCCGCACACCCGGGCGACCCCTTCGGCCATCGCCGCGGCCACCTCGGGATGCACTGCCCCCTCGCGCCGCAGCAGCTCGCCGGGCACGCCCAGCAACTCGTGCTTGAGATCGGTGGCGTAGGAGATCACCCCGCCCCGGAACGCCTTGGACGCCCCCGAGACCGACGTGAACGCGGCCCCGATGAGCCCGCCGGTCAGCGACTCGGCCACCGCCACGGTGGCGCTCTGCCGCACCAGCAGGGCCAGGACCTCGGCCACGTCCGTCATCGCTCAGCTCACTCCCCACGCGCCCGTCTGGCCACCTGGCGCAGCTTGACCGCCCGTACGAGATAGTCGACGCCCGTCGCGACGGTCACGACCAGCGCCGCGCCCATCACCACCCATCGCAGCGGGTCGGGCACCCCCGGCAGGATGTAGAGCACGATGGCGGCGATCTGCAGCACGGTCTTGACCTTGCCGCCGTAGCTGGCCGGGATGACCGCGTGCCGCAACAGGACCAGCCGGAGCAGGGTGATGCCCAGCTCGCGGCCCAGGATCACGATCGTGACCCACCACGGCAGCTCGTCGAGGATCGACAGGCAGACCATCGCCGCCCCGGTGAGCGCCTTGTCGGCGATCGGGTCGGCGATCTTGCCGAAATCGGTGATCAGCCCGTAGCGGCGGGCCAGCTCGCCGTCGAGATGGTCGGTGATCGAGGCGACCCCGAACACCCCCAGGGCGGCCAGCCGCCAGCCGGTGCCGGGCAGGAACAGGCATGCGACGAAGAAGGGGACGAGCGCCAACCGGAGGACCGTGAGGACGTTGGCGATGTTCCACGGGCTCACCACGCGGCGCTCGTCCCTGGTCATGGACTGGCCTTGATGCGCGCGATCAGGTCAACCCCCTCGGCGTCGACCACGACCGCGCGCACGATCTGTCCCTTGACCAGGCCGATGCCCTGGACCGTCACCGAGCCGTCGACCTCCGGGCCCTGGTGGGCGGCCCGGCCCTCGTAGCCGCCGTCTCCCAGGTCGTCGTCGATGAGCACGTCGACCTCCGTGCCGATGCGCTCCTCCGCGCGCTGGGCGGTCAGTTCCTCCGCCAGCTCGGTGAGCACGCGCACCCGCTCGTCGATGACCTCCTGGTCGAGCTTGCCCGGCAGGTTGGCCGCCTCCGTGCCGTCTTCGTCGGAGTAGCCGAACACGCCGATCACGTCGAGCCTGGCCTGCTCCAGGAAGCCGACCAGCTCGCCGAACTCCTCCTCGGTCTCGCCGGGGAAGCCCACGATGAAGTTGGAGCGCACGCCCGCCTCGGGAGCGCCCTTGCGCACGCTCTCCAGGAGGCCGAGGAAACGCTCGGGGTCGCCGAAGCGGCGCATCCGGCGCAGGACGCCGCCGCTGGCGTGCTGGAAGGACAGGTCGAAGTAGTCGGCCACGCCCTCGGTGGCGGTGATGACGTCGATCAGCCCCGGCCGCAGCTCGGCGGGCTGCAGGTAGCTGACCCGCACCCGGTCGATGCCCGGCACGGCGGCGAGCTGCGGCAGCAGCTTCTCCAGCGCCCGCAGGTCGCCCAGGTCCTTGCCGTAGGAGGTGGAGTTCTCCGAGACCAGGACGAGCTCGCGCACGCCGCGATGAGCCAGCCAGTCGGCCTCGGCGAGCAGCTCGTCGGGGTTGCGCGAGACGTAGGCCCCGCGGAAGGCCGGGATGGCGCAGAACGTGCAGCGCCGGTCGCAGCCGGAGGCCAGCTTGAGCGAGGCGACCGGGCTCTCGTCGAGGCGCTTGCGCAGCACGCGCGGGCCGCTGGCGGGCGCCAGCCCGTCGGGCAGCTCGCCGTGGCCCGGGATGCCGGTCTTGGGCGCGCTGCCGCGCTCGACCGGCGAGATGGGCAGCAGCGTGCGGCGGTCGCGCGGCGTGTGCGGCTTGAGCGGACGCCCGGCCAGCACGTCGTCGAGCCGGCCGCCGATCTCGGTGTAGTCGTCGAAGGAGATGACGGCGCTCGCCTCGGGCAGTGCCTCGGCCAGCTCGTTGCCGTAGCGCTCGGCCATGCAACCCGCGGCCACCACCTTCGCCCCGGAGTCGGCGGCGGCGAGCAGCGTGTCGATGGAGTCTTTCTTGGCCGAGTCAATGAAGCCACACGTGTTGACGACGACGACGTCGGGGTCGTCGTCGCCCAGCTGCCAGCCGGCAGCCTCTAGTCGCGCGGCCAGCTCCTCGGAGTCGACCTCGTTGCGCGCGCAGCCCAGGGTGATCAGCGATGCGGTTCGGCGGGATGACATGGTGAACACTACGGTATCGGGAGTTGGCCACCACCTGATGCACGGCCTCCCCGCCGGACTACCGCGGAGGCGACGCGTCGAGGCCGAACGAGCGGGTCACCATCTCGCCCCGGCCCCCGAGTTTGTCCACCTTCTTGCCGTTGACCTGCAAGGACACCGCTCCGGCGTCACCGAGGAGCAGGCTGACCTTCTCGGCGGCCCGCCAGGTCGAGCTGTCCCCGGCCTTCAACATCCCGGCGAAGAGCATCCGGCCCTGACCGTCGCGCACGTTCACGTACGACGTACGCCTGGCCTCGATCCTCAGGGTGACCATGCCCTTGCCCGCCTTGCCCTTGCCCGCCGCGGCCCTGGGGCCCTCGGTGATGGGCGTGTTCGGCGGCACGCTGGGCTTGGGCGTGATGGCGTGCACGTCGGCGGTGCGCACCTGGTCGCTCGCGCCGCCGAGCACGCGCACCGTGCCGAACACCACCACGACGGCCAGCGCCACGCCGAGCGCCATCGTCCAGTTGGGCCCCCGGCGTTCGCGCAGGGCGAGCGTGCGGTCGGCCTGGAACACCGCGGCGGCGCGGACGGGCTGCGGCGGCCCGCCGTACTGCTGGTCGAACAGGTGGACCGTGGCCTCGGGATCGAGCCCGACGACCTTGGCTATGGCCTTGACGTGACCGCGGGAGTAGAACGCGCCCCCGCACTGGTCGTAGTCATCCTGCTCGATCCGGTTGATGATCGTTTCTCTGATCCGGGTCGCCGCGCTGACCTGCGCGACCGTCATTCCCGCCGCCTGCCTGGCCGCTGCCAGCATGGCCCCGATGCTCTGTTCCTGCACAGCGAACGCCTCCCCACCACGACAGTGCGTAGTGGTTCATATTCAATCAGTTATCGCCGTGGAACCGTGCATTGGGGTCATTCGCCACGCAGGTCTGCCAGCAGGCCGGGCAGATCGTCCGGTTTCACCAGCACTTCCCGGGCCTTGGAGCCTTCGCTGGGGCCCACCACGTTGCGGCTCTCCAGCAGGTCCATCAGCCGTCCGGCCTTGGCGAAGCCGACCCGCAGCTTGCGCTGCAACATCGAGGTCGAGCCGAACTGGGTGGTCACGATCAGCTCGGCGGCCTGGATCAGCAGGTCGAGGTCGTCGCCGATCTCCTCGTCGATCTCCCGCTTGACCGGCGCGGCGGCCACGTCGTCGCGGTACTCGACCTGCATCTGCTCCTTGCAGTGCGTGACGATCTCGGCGATCTCCTTCTCCGAGACGAACGCGTTCTGGATCCGGATGGGCTTGCTCGCGCCCATCGGCAGGAACAGCGCGTCGCCCTGGCCGACCAGCTTGTCGGCGCCCGGCTGGTCGAGGATGACCCGCGAGTCGGTCAGCGACGACACCGCGAAGGCCAGCCTGGACGGCACGTTGGCCTTGATCAGGCCGGTGACGACGTCGACCGAGGGCCGCTGGGTGGCGATCACCAGGTGGATGCCGGCCGCGCGGGCGAGCTGCGTGATGCGCACGATCGAGTCCTCGACGTCGCGCGGGGCCACCATCATGAGGTCGGCCAGCTCGTCCACGATCACCAGCAGGTACGGGTACGGCTGGTAGACCCGCTCGCTGCCCGGCGGCGGCACCAGCTTGCCCGCGCGCACGGCCTTGTTGAACTCGTCGACGTGCCGGAACCCGCTGGCGGCCAGGTCGTCGTAGCGGCGGTCCATCTCGCCCACGACCCATTCCAGGGCCTCGGCGGCCTTCTTCGGGTTGGTGATGATGGGCGTGATGAGGTGCGGGATGCCCTCGTAGACGCTGAGCTCGACGCGCTTGGGGTCGACCAGCACCATGCGCACCTCGTCGGGGGTGGAGCGCATGAGGATGCTGGTGATGAGGCCGTTGACGCAGACCGACTTGCCGGCGCCGGTCGCGCCCGCGATGAGCAGGTGGGGCATCTTGGCGAGGTTGGCGACGATGGTCCGGCCCTCGACGTCCTTGCCCAGGCCCACGATCATCGGGTGGTGGTCCGCCTGGGCCACCTGGGAGCGCAGCACGTCGCCGAGCGCGACCAGGTCCTTGTCGGCGTTGGGGATCTCGACGCCGATCGCCGACTTGCCGGGGATCGGGGACAGGATCCGGACGTCGGCCGACTTGACGGCGTAGGCGATGTTCTTGGTGAGGGCGGTGACCTTCTCCACCTTGACCGCCGGGCCGAGCTCGATCTCGTAGCGGGTGACCGTCGGGCCACGGGTGAAGCCGATCACCTGCGCGTCGATGGAGAACTGCTCCAGCACGCTGGTCAGCGCGTTGACCACGGTCGTGTTGGCCTTGGTCTGCGGCTTGGGCGCGGTGCCCGGCTTGAGGAACTGCAGGTCGGGCAGGCTGTAGGGGCCCGCCTGCGGCGACAGCACGAGCTGCTCGACCTTGCGCGGCGCGGGCGTGGGCTCCGGCGGTTCCGGCCTGCGCTCGGGCACGGACGGCTCCTCGTCCGCGGGCCCGTCGACGAGCCCGGGGACGATCTCCGGCGAGTGGTCGGCCAGCTTGTCCTTCTCGGCGATGACCGGCGTGTCGTACGGCTTGACCGTCTCGGCGCCCTCGGCCTCCGCCTTCTTGGCCCGCGGCCGGCGCTTGGCGGGCTCGCGCGGCGCGAGCGGCTCGGCGTGCCGCTCGAACAACATGTGCCGCAGCTCCGACAGCCGCTCGGGGATGCGGTGGACGGGCGTGGCGGTGATCACCAGCACGCCGAACCCGGACAGGAGCAGCAGCAGCGGGATCGTGATCCACGACGGCAGGATGCTCATCGGCGGCGCCGACACGATGAACCCGATCATGCCCCCGGCGGCCGACACCTTGTCCATGCCCTGCCCCTGGCCCGCCGGGTAGGGGGTGTCGTTGGCCACGTGGATGACGCCGAGCACGCCGACCATGAGCGCGCTCCACCCGATGACCATGCGGCCGGTGTCGGCATTCTGGTCGGGGTGGCGCAGGTAACGCCAGGCCAGCAGGCCGAGCAGTAGCGGCAGCGCCCAGGCCAGCGAGCCGAACACGGCGTGCACGACGGTGTTGACGACGCCGGAGACCGTGCCCTCGGGGTTGCGCCAGGTCATCGCGGCCAGCACGATCGCGCCGGCCAGCACCGACAGGCCCACGCCGTCGCGCCGGTGCGCGGGGTCGAGCTCGCGGGCGTTCTTGCCGAGCGCGCGGGCGGTGCTGCCGATGCCGTTGGCGAGCAGCATCCAGAGCCCGACGATCAGCTTGCCGATCATCGTGAAGACCCAGCTGATCGGGTCGGGATGGGTCACGGAGGACTTGCGGCCGGAGCTCGCGGCCTTCGGTCTCGGTCGCCCCGCCGCCGTGGCCGGCCGCTTCGCGGGGGTCGATCGAGGCGAGGTCGACCGCTTCGCCGGCCCCTTCGATGCGCTTTTCGGCGTACGGGTGGCCATGATGCCAAAGGTACGTCGGAGACGGCGTCGCACGCGCGAAGACGCGCCGTGCGCCCGAAATGTCCGACTGTATTCATATAGATGACTGATCACGTTCAGTGGCGTCGTGCAGGTTCGCGGTCATGACGTACACGCTGATCCATCTCACCGACGTCCATGTCGTACCCGAGGGGCCGCTGCACGGCTCGGCGGACCCGGTGGGCGCTCTGCGGGCCGCGCTGGCCGCCGTCCTGGCCTCGGGGACGGACGTCGCCGCCGTCGTCCTGTCGGGGGACCTGGCCGACCAGGGGGACCTGGCCTCGTACCGGCTGCTGGCGGAGGCGGTCGGGCAGGCCGCGGGGGCGCTCGGCGCGGTCGTCGTGACCGCCATGGGCAACCACGACGAGCGCGCGGCCTTCCGCGCGGGCCTGGCCGGGCTGAACGCCGCCGCCCGGCCGCGCGTCGAGGAGGGCCCCTGGGACGCCGTCACGATGGCGGGCGGCCTGCGCCTGGTCGCACTGGACACCTCCGTGCCCGGCCGGCACCACGGCGAGCTCGACGACGACCAGCTCGCCTGGCTGGCGGACACCCTGGCCACGCCCGCGCCCGACGGCAGCGTGCTGGTGCTGCACCACCCGCCGATCCCCAGCGTGCTGCCCCTCATGGACGGCATCGGCCTGCGCGAGCCGGAACGGCTGGCCCGCGTGCTGGCCGGGACGGACGTGCGGCTCCTGCTGGCCGGTCACACGCACAGCGCGAGCGCCGGCACGCTGGCCGGAATCCCGGTCTGGGTGGGCCCCGGCAGCGCCTACGCCGCCGACACCATGCCCCCGGCGGGGCGCACGCGGGCGCTGCCGCTGCAGGCGTTCACCCGGGTGGACCTCGGCCCGTCAGGGGCGCTCGCCACGCTCGTGCCGCTGTCGGCCGCGCCGCCGGTCTACGAGCTGGACACCGAGGTCCTGCTCAGTCATATCGGGTGACGAACGAGATCATGTCGCCGCGGCAGCGCCGCTCGACGTGGCACAGGGGCTGGCCCTCGTGCGTGAGCAGCCCCTCCCGCACCAGCACCGCCTCGCCCGCCTGCATCTCCAGCATGCTCTGGTCGTGCAGGTCGGCGGGCTCGGCCGAGATGGCGTGCCAGGCGTAGCGGTAGGCGTGCCCGGCGGCCTCCAGCGAGGCGAGCACGCCGGCCTTGGCGTCGAGGCGCAACCCTGCCAGCTCGGGGGCCAGGCGGTAGCGGCTGAGCACGCAGGGCCGCTCGGCGTTGCGGAGCAGGGTGGTGATCTCGTGCACGACGCCGCCGGACAGCCGCAGGTGACCGGCCGCCACGGGATGCGCCGTCTCCGCGCGCTCCACGACCCGCTCGCCGCCGCCGAACACGCCCGCCATGCCAGCGATGTCCGAAGGGCGGTGCCGGCGTGTCTCGGGGTCGACGGAGACCTCGATCCGGCGCGGCGCCCGCCTGACGAAGCTCCCGAGCCCCTGCCGGGTCTCGACCAGGCCGGCCTTGCGCAGCTCCACCATCGCCTGGCGGGCGGTCAGCCGGTGGACGCCGTAGCGCTCGGCCAGCGCGTCCTCGGTCGGCAGGCGCTCGCCCGGCGCCAGCTCGCCCGACTCGATGGACCTGCCGAGGACTTGGGCGATCTCTCGGTAGCGGGCTTGTCGTGGCACGTGAACACCTTAAAGGTGCCGCAGGGTTCATCCTCCGGCCACATGCGGGCAGCCTTTCCGCAGACCGTCCACTCATATATATGACCCATGCCCCTCCTGAACCTCCGGGACGTCGCCACCGCGACCTCCCTGCGTCCGGGCGTGCTCTACCGCTCGGCGCAACCGCACACCCTCAGCCCCGACGACGCCCGGCTCGTCGCCGGCCTCCGGCTCATCGCCGACCTGCGCGGCGACGACGAGCGCCGGCCCGGCGACTGGGCCGGCCTGCCGAACGACGGCATCCGTCACGCCGCCCTCGGCACGGGCGGCGACTCCTCCCCCGCCCGGCTCGCGGCGCTGCCCGCCGACCTCGACCTCGGCGACCTGTACGTCGGCCTCCTCCACCACCGGGCCGCCTGGTTCGCCGAGGTGGTCGCCGAGATCGCCGACGGCCTGCCCGCGCTCGTGCACTGCGCGGCCGGCAAGGACCGGACCGGCATGGTCGTCGCCCTCATCCTCGACCTGCTCGGCGTGGACCACGAGGCCATCGTGCGCGACTACGCCCTGACCGCGCGGGCGCTCCCCGACGTCCTGGCCATGCTCGGCCTGTCCGGGACTGCCGGGGCTTCCGGGGCTTCCGGGGGCATTCCGGCCGCGCTGCTCGACGCGCCCGAGAGTGCGATGCGCACGTTCCTGGCCGCCCTGGACGACCTGGGCGGCGCCGAGAGGTTCCTGCTCGCCCACGGCCTCACCGCCGCCCGGATCCGGCGGCTGCGCGCCGCCCTGCTGCCATGACGCTCACCCGGGAGCCGGTACGCCTGCGCCGCGGCCTGGTCGCCGCCATCGGCCTGGCCGAGCTCTGCTACGCCGCCGCCGGCGCGCTGCCCCTCGTCCTCGGGCTCGGGCTGAAGATCCAGGAGATCGCCCCGGCGGGCAAGGAGACCACGCTCGGCCTGGTCACCGCCCTCGGCGGCGTGGCCACCGTGATCGCCAACCCGATCTCCGGCCACCTGTCGGACCGGACCGCCGGCCGGTACGGCATGCGCCGCCCCTGGATCCTCGGCGGCTCGCTCACCGGCCTGGCCGGCCTGCTGCTGCTCGCCATGGCCGGCTCGGTGCCCCTGGTCGCGCTCGGCTGGATCGTCGCCGTCTGCGGCTACCAGGCCATGGTGGCCGGCCTGACCGCCACCGTCGTGGACCAGTTCCCGCCCGAGCGCCGGACACGGGTCGCCGGCGTGTTCTCGATGTGCAACATCGTCGGCGTCGTGCCCGCGATGGTGGTCGCCCAGGTGTTCAAGGACTCGCTGGTCACGGCGTTCGCAGTGTGCGGGGCGCTGGCCGTGGCCGCCGCGCTCGTGTTGTGGGTGGCGCTGCCGGACCGCCGGCTCGATCCGGCCGGGCGGCGGCCGGTGAGCCTGCGCAGCCTGGCCTCGGCGCTGCTGGTGCTGCCCGCCGGGGCGCGCGACTTCCGGCTGCTGTGGATCCAGCGGGTGCTGGTCAGCATCGGGTTCGCGTTGATCTCGTCGTACTCGCTCTACTACCTGCAGAGCCGTCTGCAGGTGGCGACCGCGGCGGCGACCGCGCTGGTGGGCCTGACGACGATCGTCAGCACGCTGCTGTCCGGCCTGCTGGCCTACCTCGGCGGGCGCTGGGCGGCCAGGATCGGCAGGGGGCGGCCGTTCGTCCTGTGGGCGACCGTGATCCTGGCCGCCATGCTGCTGCTCAAGGCGGCGACCGCGAGCGTGGCCGTCGTGGTGCTGGTGGCCGTGGTCTCGGGGGCGGCGACCGGCGTCTACTACGCGGTCGACCTCGGCATGGTGACCCAGGTGCTGCCCGACGAGCGCGAGGCCGGGCGCTTCCTGGGCGCGTTCGCGATGGCCAAGCACCTGCCGTCGGCGGTCGCGCCCGCGCTCGCGCCGGTGCTGCTCGGCGTCGGCCGCGACCCCTTCGCCCCCGGGCCCAACTACTTCCTGCTCTTCCTGGCCTGCGCGGTCGTGACGGCCGCCGCGGCGCCGCTGGTCGGCCTTCTGCGGGACGTGCGTTAGCCGGGAGCACCTTCTTCACAACCGGAGGTATCAACGGCACCCATCTGACACTCTGACTGTGACCGAACTGCCACAACGAGTGATGTTCTAGGACGCACAGTGGACACGACCAGAGTGTCGAGCACAGCCTTCGACGGCACTCCGCACGCCCCGGCGCACGCGCGCCGCTTCATCCGCCAGGTGCTCGGCGAGTGGCGCCTCAGCCACCTGACGGAGGACGCGGTGCTGCTGACCAGCGAGCTCGTCACCAACGCCGTGGTGCACGCGGGCACCGGCATCGAGCTGACCTGCCGCCTCGACGTCGCGGCGAGCCCGGCCAGGCTGGAGATCGAGGTCGACGACCACCGGCCCGGCAGGACGGTCCCGACCCCCGAGGCCATGTCCACCGACCCCGCGCGCACGTCCGGGCGCGGGCTGGCGCTGGCCGCCATGCTGGCCGACGCCTGGGGCGTCACCTACACCAGGACCGCCAAACGGGTGTGGGTCCGCATGGAGCTGACCGACGGGCCCGACCACCAGGAGGTCATGGTCGGCACGCCGGGCCTGGCGCCCGCCACCGTGGCCGCGCCCATCGAGGGGCTGCACGTCGGGGTGCTGCTCGCCGACGGCGACGGGACCGTGCTGTCGTGGAACTCCGAGGCCGAGCACCTGCTGGGCTGGACGTCCGAGCAGGCCGTCGGCAGGCCGCTGGCCGACCTGGTGGCCTGGCGCGGCCACGGCCCGTACGCCATGTCCCTGGCCGGCACCCTGTCGCTGGGCCGCTGGCGGGGCGAGGCGCGCATGCGCCACCTCGACGGCCGGCTGATCCCCGTCTACGTCTCCCACGTGCGCAGCCGCGGCGGCCCGGAGGAGCGGCGGTCGATCTGGATGATGGTGGCCGGCGACCACCGTTACGTGCTGACGCCGCCGGCCGCGCCGCTGCACAGGGAGGCCGGACGGCGGATCAAGGACCTGCTCGACCGGGACATGCCGTTCGCGGAGCTGCTGGACACCATCGCGCGGATCGTCCAGACCAGCAGCGGCGGCGACGCGGCGTACGTGCTGCTGGCCGCCGAGGGCGGCGACCGGTTCGGCGTGGCGGCGGGCGCGGGCGCGACGGCGGGGCTGGTCGGCGTGCTGGCCGCGGGCGTGTTCGGCCCCGACGGCAGGACGCCGTCGATGATCGACGACCTGCTGGCCGGCGACGTCGAGCTGGCCCAGCAGCTGCGGGCCAGGTCGCTGGCGTGCGCGCCGATGAGCGTGGGCGGCGAGGTGACCGGCTACATCGTGGTGACCGCGGCCCAGCCGGGCCGCTTCGACCAGGAGCTCACCGTCAGCCTGCAGCACATCGCCGATCAGGTGGCGGTGCCGGTGCAGCGCGAGCGGCTGGCCGAGCGCGAGCGCGCCCACCGGGGCCGGCTGTCGTTCCTGGCCGAGGCGGGCGAGCTGCTGGCCGGGGTGCACGACGAGGAGCTGATCGCCGCGCTGACCGCGCAGCTCGTCGTGCCCAAGATCGCGACGTGGGCCGCGGTCTACCTGACCGATCTGGCGGGCATGACCAGGCTCGCCCACGTCTGGCACAGCGAGGAGCGTTACAACGCCAACCTGCGCAGGTCGCTGCCGGCGATCCCGCGCACCGCGCTCGACGAGGTGAGCTGGCCCGTCGGCCCCGAGACGGTGCTGTCGTTCCCGCTGCTCACGCAGGGCAGGTCGCACGGCGCGCTGGTGATCGGCCGCGCCGAGCCCACCCTGCCGCTGGAGCTGGCCGACCTGCTGGCCGACCTGTGCCGGCTGGTCGCGCTCAACCTGCACACCGCCATGCTGTACGCCCGCCAGGCGACCACCTCGCGGGTGTTGCAGCGCAGCCTGCTGCCCATGCGCGTGGCCCCCATGCCGGGCCTGGAATCCGCGGTCGTCTACGAGCCGGCCGAGGAGGGCGCCGACGTGGGCGGCGACTTCTACGACCTGTTCACCGTCTCCGACCACTGGTGCTTCGCCCTCGGCGACGTGTGCGGCAGCGGCCCCGAGGCCGCCGCGGTCACCGGCCTGGCCCGGCACGCCGTCCGGCTGCTGGCCAAGGAGCACTACACGGTCGCCGACATCCTCGACCGGCTCAACCAGGCCCTGCTGGAGGAGGGCGACGACGGCCGGTTCCTCAGCCTGCTGTGCGGCGAGCTGATCCCGCTGCCCCAGGGCGGCGCGCTGTGCACGATCGCGTCCGCCGGGCACCCGCCGCCGCTGCTGCTGCGCGCCGACGGCGCGGTCGACACGGTGGCCGCGCCGCAACTGCTGCTCGGCGTCGAGGCCGGCGCCCGGTTCTACGTCGAGACGTTCGAGCTGGCGCCGGAGGAGGTGCTGCTGTGCGTCACCGACGGCGTGACCGAACGGCGCGACGGCGACCGGCTGCTCGACGACGACGACGGCCTGTCGGCGCTGCTGTCCACCTGCCGCGGCCTGAGCGCCCACGCGGTGGCCGAACGCGTGCGGCACGCCGTCGAGACGTTCGCCCAGGAGCCGTCCCAGGACGACGTGGCGCTGCTGGTCATCAAGGCCGCGACCGAGCTGCGCGGGGTCAGGCCGTGAAGCGGTAGGCGGTCGAGGAGGTGTGGCGCTCGCCGGGCCGCAGCACGGTGGAGGGGAAGTGCGGCTGGTTCGGCGAGTCGGGGAAGTGCTGGGTCTCCAGGCACAACCCGGCGAAGGGCCCGTACGGCGTGGCGACCCCGTCGAGCATGCCGCCCGTGTAGAACTGCACGCCCGGCTCGGTGGTGGTCACCCGCATGGTCAGGCCGCCCGCGCTGACCTCGATGTCGCCGTCGAGCACGTAGCAGTGGTCGTAGGCGCCGCCCATCCGCTCGCCCACCGCGTGCGGCTCGGTGAAGTCGAAGGGGGTGCCCTTGACCGGCGCGAGCTCCCCGGTGGGGATCTTGCCGTCGTCCACGGGGAGGTAGTGGGCGGCGTCCAGCCTGACCACGTGGCCGAGCACGTCGCCGCCGCCGGTCAGGTTGAAGTAGGAGTGGTTGGTGAGGTTGAGCACGGTCGGCGCGTCGGTCTCGGCGGCGTAGTCGAGGCGAAGGGCGTCGTCCTCCAGGGTGTAGGTGACCGCGGCGGTGAGCGTGCCGGGGTAGCCCTGGTCGCCGTCGGGGCTGGTCAGTTCGAGGGTGACGGAGTCGGGGGTGCGGGCGGTGATCGTCCAGACCTTGCCGTCGAAGCCCTCGGTGCCGCCGTGCAGGCTGTTGGGGCCGTTGTTGACCGGCAGGCGGTGCTCGCGGCCGTCGAGGGTGAAGCGGCCGCCGGCGATGCGGTTGCCGTAGCGGCCGACCACGGCGCCGAAGTAGCGGCTGCGGGTGCGGTAGTCCTCCAGGGTGTCCAGACCGAGCACGACGTCGAGGCCGGAGACCTCCAGCGAGCGCAGGACGGCGCCGTAGGTCAGCACCTCGGCGCGCAGCCGTCCGGACGACAGCTCCACGCGCTCGACGGTCTCCCCCGACGGCAGCGTTCCGAAGATCATGTTTGGGCCCTTCCCGTGGATTCGCGGACGATGAGGTCGGTGTCCAGGTTGATCACCGCGCCCTCGCCCTCTGACTGCAGCAGCAGGTCGACCGCCATCCGCCCGGCCACCGCCGCGGGCATCGCCACCGTGGTGAGCTTGGGCCGGCCGAGCCGCCCCGGCAGGATGTCGTCGAACCCGATCACGCTGATCCGGCCCGGCACGTCGACGCCCATCGCGGTGAGCCCTTCGAGGAGGCCCAGCGCGACGAGGTCGTTGTAGGCCAGCACGCCCGTCGCCCCGCAGGCGGCCACCTCGGGCGCCACCGCCAGGCCGCCGGACTCGGTGG
The DNA here is from genome assembly GCF_040675235.1 of Nonomuraea sp. NPDC049637. Lineage (NCBI taxonomy): Bacteria > Bacillati > Actinomycetota > Actinomycetes > Streptosporangiales > Streptosporangiaceae > Nonomuraea > Nonomuraea sp. NPDC049637. The sequence continues at coordinate 189,065 of NZ_JBFAOM010000011.1, read as the reverse complement.
GCTGGTTGGGGCCGAAGAAGAGCAGGTCGAGGCCCCGCATCTCGGCCGCGGCGGCCTGCATCTCGTTGCTGGTCCACGAGCCGGGCGGGCCGGACAGCAGGGCGATCCTGCGGTGGCCGAGCCCGGCCAGGTGCTCCAGCGCGAGCCTGGCGCCCTTGCCGACGTCCATCAGCACCGCGGGCATGCCCTTGATCCGCCGGTTGACCAGCACGAACGGCACGTCCTCGGCCAGGCGTTCGATCATCCGGTTGGACAGCCGGGGGCTGCACAGCAGCACGCCGTCCACCTGCTTGGCGAACGTGCGGATCAGCTCCTCCTCGACCCGCGGATCCTCGTCGGTGTCGGCCACGAAGACGTGGTAGTCGCGCCCCCGCGCCTGCGCCTGCGCGGCCTTGATCAGCGGCGGGAAGAAGGGGTTGGCGATGTCGGCGACGATGAGGCCGAGGTTGAACGTGCGGCCGGTCGTCAGCGCCCTGGCCGCCCTGTTGGGCCGGTAGCCGAGGTCGTCGGCGGCGGCCAGCACCCGGTTGCGCGTGGCAGGATTGACCAGGTGCGGCGCCGAGAACGTGCGCGAGACGGTCGAGACGTGCACGCCGCAGGCGCGGGCGACGTCTTTGATCGTCACCGTCATGGCCGTCCTCCTTGCAAACGGTTGCCAGAGCCAAGCCTTGACCTTCGGCGGTCCCGGCGTCAAGGTTTCTGCAACCGTTTGCCTACCAGGCGCCGCCGAGTTCGTTGAGCGTGAACACCCCGCCGGCGCGGTCGTGCACCGGGTCCGACAGGTCGGGCTCGCCCTGTTCTGTGACGAGGGCGGCGGCCTGGGGCTCGGAGTCGTCGCGGGGCTCGTAGCCGAGGCGGCGGGCCTCCTGCAGCGACCACCACCGGCGGGCGTTGCCGGAGACGCCCCACACGACGTGGTAGCCGGGCGCGACCAGCGCGGCCTCGACCAGCCGGGCCAGGTCGCCGGGCGAGATCCAGGTGGCCAGCCCGCGGGTGTCGGCCGCGCGCTCGGTGCAGGTGCCGAGCCTGACCACGGTCACGTTCATGCCGAACCGGTCGTGGTACAGGCTGCCCAGGGCCTCCATGACGACCTTGCTGACGCCGTAGAAGGTGTCAGGGCGCGGGAAGGCGTAGTCGGGCAGGTCCGAGCCGTCGCGCGGCCTGGTGTGGAAGCCGGCCGCGTGGTGGCTGCCCATGAGCACCAGGTGCCGTACGCCCTCGTTCCTGGCGGCCTCCATGAGGACCTGGGTGCCGTGGACGTTGGCGTGCACGATGTCGTCCCACGGACGCTCGCGGCTCTGGCCGCCCAGGTGGAGGACGGCGTCCACGCCCTTCATGGCCTCGGCCATGGCCGCGCGGTCGGCCAGGTCGGCGCCCGCCCATTCCTCGTCCGGGCCCGGCTCGACCGGATGGAGGTCGGACAACCGCAGCGTGCGGCCTGGACGGGCGAGCCGGGGACGGAGCAGGGTGCCGACTTTTCCCGCGGCGCCGGTCATGAGAATGCGCATGCCGACCGTTGTACACAATTCGCGGCGAATGCCGTGTCCGCGAATGCCGTGTCCGCGAATGCGAACGGGAGGCGGTCTGATGTCTCACCATCAGGAGGCCGCCCGGAAGGCGCTTCCCGGCGGTTCAGCGGCCAGTTCGCGCGGGGTGCGATGTCCATGTATCTGGACGGGATCCCATATTCTGACCCACCGGAAGCCGCCGCCGAGATGGGACGAGCATGGAGCCGCAGCTGGTCAAGTCCGCCGAGCGGACCGTACGCATCCTGGAGACCCTGGCAGAGTCGGCCGCCCCCATGACGCTGTCGGAGCTCCAGCGGCGCACCGGCTTCCCGCGCAGCAGCCTCCACGCCCTCATGCGCACCCTCGTCGAGCTCAACTGGGTCGAGACCGACACGACCAGGGGGGCGTTCGGGATCGGGCCGCACGCCCTGCTGACCGGCACCGCCTACCTCGACAAGGACCCGGCCCTGCCCTTCGCCCAGGAGACCCTGGAGGACCTACGCGACGAGACCGGCCAGACCGTGCACTTCGCCCGCCGGGACGAGGCCCACGTCCTCTACCTGGCCACCCGCGAGTCACGCGAGGCCGGGCACGTGATCCCCAGGGTGGGCCGGCGGCTGCCCGCCCACGTCACCGCGCTCGGCCAGGTGCTGCTCGCCCAGCTCACCGACGACGAGGTCGTGGCCCTGCTGCCCGACCCGCTGCGGCCGCTGACCGAGCACACCATCACCGACCTGACCAAGCTGACCGGCGAGCTCGACCAGGTCCGCACCCGCGGCTGGGCCCTCGAACGCGAGCAGGGCACCCCCGGCGTGGCCTGCGTGGCCGTGGCGGTCGACTACCGCATCCCGGCCACCGACGCGATCAGCTGCTCGATGCCGGCCGCGCTGCCGCCCGCCGAGATCGAGCGCGTCACCGAAGCGGTGATCAGGCACACCCGCAAGCTGGCTGCCACTCTGCGCAGGGAGGGCATCCGCTAGACCCTCCCGTTGGAAGGACTGCCGATGTGGCTCGGTGGTGTTCTCTTCTTGCCCATGACCCTCTTAGACGGGTTTTCCGTGACCCCCTTCGACGGCTTTCCCGTGCCCCTCTTAGACGGCTTTCCCGTGACCCCCTTCGACGGCGACGGCGCCGTCTCAAGGCCGTGGGCGGCCTTTCATGCCGTCTGCGGGCGGCCGTCCACCCGGCGCGGGATCCCGAGGGGGTTGGCGTCCTTGAGCTCGTCCGGGAGCAGCGCCTCCGGCCAGTCCTGGTACGCGACCGGCGCCACCCACCGCCCGATCGCCGTCGCCCCCACCGACGTGTACGCCGACGTCGACGCAGGCCACGGCCCGCCGTGGTGCATGGCCCAGCAGACCGCCACCCCGGTCGGCCATCCGTTCCAGATCAGCCGCCCCGCCTTCCGCCCGAGCACCTCGACGATGCCCTCGGCCTCCTCCGGATCACCGCCATGGACGGTAGCCGTGAGCGACCCCTCCAACCGCTCCAGCACCCTCCTCAGCTCCGAAATTTCCCGATAAGTCACCACAACAGCCGCCGGCCCGAAGCACTCCTCCGCGATCTCCGGCAGCCGCTCCCCGAATGACTTCAGATCGGTCGTGAACACCTTGGGCGCCACCGCCCAGGCCCCCTCGCCCGGCTTCCCCTCCGCCAGCAGCGTCAGCTCGCCGAGCCGGCCGAGCCCGCCGAGGTACCCGTCCCTGATCCGCTCGGCCAGCATGGGGCCGCCGCTCGTCCCCTCCACCGCCGCGACCAGCGCCTTGCGCAACTCATCGTCCTCGGGCACGAACATGAGCCCCGGGTTCGTGCAGAACTGCCCGACCCCCAGCGTCAGCGACGCCGCGAACCCGCTCGCCACCTCCTGCGCCGGCGCCGACGGCAACACCACCACGGGGTTGACGCTGCCCAGCTCCCCGTAGAAGGGGATGGGCGTCTCCCGCTCGTCGATCAGCTTCTGGATCGCCTTGCCGCCCGCCACCGACCCGGTGAACCCGGCCGCGACCACCCGCGGGTGGCGTACCAGGTCGGCGCCCGCCTGCATCCCCTGCACCAGCCCGAGCAGGTCCGGATAAGGCAAGGCATTCCGTACGATCTTCGCCACCCGCTCGGACGTGTTCGGATGCCCCGGATGTGCCTTGACCACCACTGCACACCCCGCGGCCAGCGCCGAGGCGGTGTCCCCGCCGGCCACCGAGAACGCGAACGGGAAGTTGCTCGCCGCGAACACCGCGACGACCCCGGGCAGCGGATGGTTCATCCGCCGCACGTCCGGCCGCGGCGGCGCGAGCGCCGGGTCCGCGTGGTCGATGACGGCCTCCAGGTAACCGCCGTCTCTGACGACCTGGGCGAAAAGCCGGAACTGTCCGGCCGTACGCGCCACCTCGCCCCGCAGCCGTACCTCACCGAGCGCGGTCTCCCGGTCGGCGAGTTGCCACAGTTCGTCCACGTGCGCGGTGAGGGCGTCGGCGACGGCCTCCAGCGCCGCCGCCCGCTCGTCCGCCGGCGTCGCGCGCCACGCGGCGCCCGCAGCCGTCGCCGCGGAGACGATCAAGTCGACCCCGGCGCCGTCGGTCTCGGGCAGCCCGCCGCCCACGGTCTCACCGGTCCTGGGGTCGTATCCGTAGATCATCGAGTGGCCCTTCGGAGTCTTGACACTTTCTCGGCCCGATTCTTACAGTCGCAGCAGCCTGTCCACAAATCTGGCCATTGTTCACATATATGGACGGCGGTTCAGAAATGATCATCCGGCAGATCCACGTCACCCCCGTCGCCTTCCGGGATCCGCCCCTCCTGAACGCCGCCGGCGTGCACGAGCCATGGGCCCTGCGGACCGTCGTCGAGATCGTCACGGACGAGGGCATCACCGGACTGGGCGAGACCTACGGCGACCTCGGCCACCTCACCAAGGTCCGCGAGTGCGCACAGGTCCTGCTCGGGCTCGACGTCCACGCGACCAACGAGATGCACGCCCGCATCGCGGCCACCGTCGGCGACGTCGTGACCGACCTGCACGGACTGACCGGCGTCGCCACCAAGGAGAAGAGCGTCGACCGGGTCTTCTCCCCCTTCGAGGTGGCCTGCCTGGACATCCGCGGCAAAGCGGCCGGCGTACCCGTCGTGGACCTGCTCGGCGGCCGCGTCCGCGACGCCGTCCCCTACAGCGCGTACCTGTTCTACAAGTGGGCGGGCCACCCCGACGCTGACCCCGACCGCTTCGGCCCGGCCCTCGACGAGGCGTCCCTGGTGGCGCAGGCCACCCTCCTGATCACGGAGCACGGCTTCTCCTCGATCAAGCTGAAGGGCGGCGTCCTCCCGCCCGAGCAGGAGATCGCCGGCATCCGCGCCCTGCACGAGGCGTTCCCCGGCATCCCCCTCCGCCTGGACCCCAACGCCGCCTGGACCGTCGAGACGTCCATCCGCGTCGGCCGCGAACTCGACGGCGCACTCCAGTACCTGGAGGACCCCACGCCGGGCATCGCGGGCATGGCCGAGGTGGCCAGAGCCGTCCCGATGCCGCTCGCCACGAACATGTGCGTCGTCACCCCCGAACACCTGCCCCCCGCCATCGCCGCCGGCGCGATCGGCGTGCTCCTGCTGGACCACCACTACTGGGGCGGACTCGTACGATCCACGCACATCGCCACCCTGTGCCGCACCTTCGGCCTGGACCTGTCGATGCACTCCAACTCCCACCTCGGCATCAGCCTGGCCGCGATGACCCACCTGGCCGCCGCCACCCCGAACCTCACCTTCGCCTGCGACACCCACACCCCCTGGCAGGACGGCCAGGACGTGGTGCTCCCCGGCAGCCTGCGCTTCGTGAACGGCGCCGTACCGGTGCCCACCGGCCCCGGCCTGGGCGTCGAACTGGACCGCGACGCGCTGGCGGTCATGCACGAGCAGTACGAGACCTGCGGCATCCGCGCCCGCGACGACACGACCTACATGCGGCGCATCGAGCCCGCCTTCTCCGCGAAGCTCCCCCGCTGGTGAACGTCACCTACGTCCACCCCTGAGACGTCATCGGCAACCCGACCACCGCCCGCCCGCCTGGCCGGGCCGGGTTGGGCCGGGTTGGTTTGGCCGGGTTGGTTTGGCTTGGCTTGGGCCGGGTTGGCTTGGCTTGGGCTGTTTGTTCTGGGTTGGGTTGGGCTGGGTTGAGCGTCGACACGATCGCCTTGGCCGCCGGCTACCACTCCACCCGGGCCGCCACCCCGCACCCCGGCACACCGCGTCCTGGACGTCCCCGATCCCGCCTTCGTACCTGCCGATCCGCCCCCAGGCCTAGTCCCGCCCGGTCCCCACCGACCTCCCCCGCCGATGCCCCTGTCCCGAAACGACCCACCGTCGCAAAGCCCAGCGATGCACCCGCACTCGTCGATGTTGAAGCGCTCAAATCCACACAACGGAAAGTCCGCACGAGGTCGCTGACGCTCGCCAGTGAGCCGATGCCGCAAGCGGTGATCGACCACCCAACGACGGTCCCAGACCACCCTGCTCGCCTGCGACCTCGCCAACGGGCGAACATTCACTTACCAGCGCAAGCAAAAGGAAACTGCACCAGCCGCCCTCAGCATCAGGCCACGGCAGGCCATCCACCGCGCCTTTACGGACGCAGGATTCACCACAAATCAGGCGCTCCCTCGGCCACCTCGCACCATCGCCGTCCATAATCCAAGGTGACCCGCCTGAGCAGCAGCGCCAGCAGCCTCATCCGACGCCCCAACACACCTCACCGTGTCAGCCGCCGACGCAAGCCCAAGCTCGCCGCCCCACTACCCACCATCCGAACCGACGGCACTCACTCCATCATCGCGAGCCACTTCACGTGCGCTCCCCCGAATGGCCCTCTACGAGCCCCGACCGCATCCATCAGCCACCGCGCACTCGCTTCCGCCCCGGCGACCAACTCCGGCGGATACCCCAGCACCACCTGATGCTCGGCGAACTCGTCCTCATCGTCGAGAATGAGCCGGCCGTCCCGCTTCCTGATCACGTCGAGATCGAGATCCAACATGGTGACCTCGTCATCTCGCCACTCGGGAACCGTGGTGACATCCACGTAGACCTCAGTGCGATGCGGTGCCGCATTGAACGATGCCGCCCACCAGGCATCCCGCGGGAACAGCATGGTCGCGTGGTTGTCCCAGGTGATGGCCGGCCCATGCCCCTTGCGCGCAACCGTCCCGCCGGGCACGGCCACCCAAACCCCATATTGATCGTCTCCGAGCACCGTGCCCGGATGGTTCCAGTGCAACGCCCCGCCGTACTTCCGGAACACCACCCGTACATCACTCATAGAACAAATCTACTTTTCGTCCCCCTCCACCACGAGAACCGAGAGGTCACCCCTCTCATCCCCTCCGCTGCCGCCCTCTCCCCCATGCCCTGAGACCGTGCCCTCGCCACAGACGCAGCCCCTCCCCCGCCTGCCTGCCTACCACTGCACGACACCATGCAGCCGCCACCAGGTACGCCGCACCACAAACGCCTCAAGCCCCTCAACGCTCCCCAAGAGTCGATGGACCTTCCTCTCAACCACCCCGCGGAAGACGAGCCGACCATCAGCGGCCATTCCTAATCAGCCACCAGCCGAGACCGCTGACGGACTTGAACTTGCTGCCAAACACAGCTCGAACAGTTTCTCCTCCACACCGAGCGTGCTCAGCCTTCTAACGCGCAGACCACAACGACGAGCGCCCTGCATGCTTCAATCAATCGACCCTCAGCCCTTCTCGCGCAACACCAAAGGCCAGCCCACTACACCCACGCCGAGAACCCGCCCCAATCAAGAGAGTTGCGCCCCCGCAAAACAAAGCCCCCATGTACCGGCAGAACCCCACCGCGCCAGCAACACGCCCAGCTAGCCACCTTGCCCGCACACACTTCAAGCAACCAACGAGGAACTACCACAACCACATACCGCAAGAGCAACATCGCCACCCCCAAAAGTTCCCAAACGACATAAGCCTTGATAATTTGTGACCTGACACCCAAAGACCAGACATCTTCACGGTTCCCGCCTCCCGCCCACACCTCCAGGCCAAAGAACGCCCCCAGGAGCCCCTTACCCCCCCCTCGGATCCCGCTTAAATAGTGAGCCGTGGAAACACGCAGCGACTTGACCGACAAAGCATGGGACCGGATCGCCCCCCTACTCCCGTCCACCGCAGGCCCTGGCCGCCCGCGGCGTGGACACCGGCAAATGGTGAACGGAATCCTGTGGCGTTTTGAGACCGAATCGACCTGGCAAGAAATCCCGAAATGCTACGGCCCCTGGCAAACCTGCTACGAACGATACAAACGCTGGACCGAAGACGGAACATGGGAACGCGTCTTGGCGGAAGCGCGACCCGAAGAACACCCACCCCCAAGGGGCCACACCACCCTCCCTGACCCAGGGAACCCGGAACCCTCAAAAAACTCAAACCCCCTAGACAATCTCCTCGAACTCACGACAATCCCGCACAAAACGCCAAAGAAAGCACTTAGCCTCACTACCCCCGAGGCTGCCCCTCCTTCACCATTCCGCCAGCATCAAGATAAGAATTCACTCCCACAACTAGGCCACCGGCTAGTAATCTTCACCCTGAGCAAGCCGAAACAGCGAACAGTTTCCACACCAATCTGTTCGAAGTAGGACAGACCGATCCGATGCCGGATCCCATTGACACCCGCGCGGGCACTTAGAATCCCCCTCCATTTTGCCCGCGCGGGCACCTACGGTTCCTCCTCTCCGGCCCGCGCGAGCACCAACCCCTACACCTGTGCCCGCGCGGGCCGCCCCTTCGAGTCGGCTTGCCCTCTGGACCTACCGTCCGCGGCCGCACCCAAGAGCCACAAACACGGCGAGCGGGCACCAACTCCCCCGAAGGGCAACCGTCTTCATCACGGTCGAACTGAACCTGCAACAGGCGCCACCATGTCCATCCTCAGTACGCCCCCATGCCGCTTGCGCCAGCCCCCACCAAGCCAACGGCCAACGAGTCCAGCCGCCCCTTTCCCGAACCGGGCATGCCTTGGACACCTCAGCACCAACATCAGGCGGGTCCAGTGAGCCCGTCTCATCCTGACGCCACACCTCAGCAGGGGTCTGCCGAGGACCACCGCCAGGCAGACCCCCGGCGGCCCCGCTTTCAAAGAGCAGCTAACGCAATGAGGTGAGACGCCGCCAGCAGATGAGCAGGCACGCCAGCTTGAGGGACGCCTCATGGATATCGGCCTGGACCCCCATCGGATACGCCAGCGTCGGAAGCCGTGCAGCAGGACGAAGGTCTGCTCGACGACTCAGCGTTGTTTGCCCAGGCCGGAGCCGTGCTCGGGTGCCGCAACGGTCGATCAGCCGGCGAATCTGCAGCTCGCGGACGAGACGGCGGTACTCGTCGCGGTCGTAGCCGCGGTCAGCGAGCACCACGCCAGGACGCTGACGCGGCCGGCCTGCCGCGCTTGCCGCGTACCTTCGGGATGGCGTCCAACAGCGGACACAACCGGGTGACGTCATCGCGGTTGGCACCGATCAGCATCACCGCGAGCGAGATACCGGTGGCCTCGGCTATCAGGTGATGCTTGCTGCCAACCTGCCTTCGATCGACCGGCGACGGACCGGTCTGCGCCCCCTTTCAGCGCTCTGATCCGGAAGGAGTCCACCGCGGCGCGGGAGAAGTCGAGCGCGTCGGCCGCCCTCAGCCGATCGAGCAGGACCTCGTGCAGGACCTCGTGCAGCCGCTGCCACAGGCCGGCCTTGTTCCACTCAGCCCAGCCTCACCAGCACGTCATGCCAGCGCCGGAGCCGAGCTCTTGCGGCAGGTGCTCCCAGACGATCCCGGTGTGCAGCACGAACAGGATGCCCTGCAACGCCAGCCAGTCATCCAGCCGTTTACGTCCCGGATGCCGGAACCGCCGCTGTCGCTGCGGTGACAACGGTCAATCACCCACCACGACTCCTCCCTGACCTCCCACAGCTTCACCTTGGCCACCCGCGCTCCCTCTCGCTCGACTACAGCGAGAGATCAAGGCACAACAGAGATCATTCTGTTAAGCGCTCTAAGACCTTACCAGCCGAGAATCGATCAACATCGATTGCTACGCATCCGGCAGATGATGGCTCCCGTAGCGCCCCGAACCCACCGCTCGCAACTACGCCCAACCATCCAGACGACCCAAATCACGAAGTGCGGCCGAAGTACTCACTTTCCCTACATGCAGACGACCGACGGCAAGCGACCGCCCAATACACCCAATTCGGCTTTGCGGTCTCGACACTCGCCTTACAAATCCGCCTCTTGCGGAGACCTCCGACCCGCCACAGAAAGCACTGAGCAATGGTCGATCCAGGCCCTCTGCATCACCCCCTTGCGGTAACCAACCCGCTTTCGTACGCCGCGATAACCAACTGCGCTCTGTCACGAGCATCCAACTTCGCGAGCAAGCGGCCGATATGTGTCTTGATAGTGGCCAGGCTCAACTGCAAATGATCAGCGATCTCCCCATTGGACAGCCCACGAGCGATCAACAGCAGCACTTCTCTCTCCCGCTCCGTCACCCTGTCCAGTCCTTGCGGGCGAAGCACCACCGGGGTCTTCGTGAACTCCTCGATCAAGCGTCGCGTCACCGTTGGCGCCAGCAAAGCCTCACCGCTTGCAACCACGCGAACGGCAGCGAGCAGGTCAGCAGGCGGCGTGTCCTTGAGTAGAAACCCACTCGCACCGGCCCGAAGTGCGTCGTAGACATACGCATCCAGGTCGAACATCGTCACCACGAGAACCCGCGAGACATCCCCGATCCGCCGAGTCGCCTCGATGCCATCCATGTGCGGCATGCGAACATCCATCAGCACCACATCGGGTCGATGCTCCAAGACGACCGCCACTGCTTCAGCACCGGTTGACGCCTCGCCCACCACTGTCATGTCAGGCTCGGAGTCGACCAGCATCGTGAAGCTCCCCCTGAGCAGAGCTTGATCGTCAGCAACGACCACTCTGATCATGAGGCCTCCTGAAACGGCAGACGCGCGAAGACACGAAACCCTCGCCGAGGCAGACTCGCTGCCTCAAAGACTCCGCCGTACATCATGACCCGCTCCCGCATCCCGATCAGTCCATGGCCGGAGCCGTCCCCGGGCGACACGCGCCTTCCTGGGCCCTCGTCAACCACCTCGATCCGCACCTCGCCCGCGTCCGTTACGACAGAGACGCGACAGCGAGTCGGTGAGGCATGCTTGACCACGTTCGTGAGCGCCTCCTGCACGATGCGATACACAGACAACTCCACGCCATCGGGCAACCGTCTTTCCTGCGTCGCACCGCCTCCTCGTCGTTCCCCCACTCCATTCGCGGCGACGACTCTTCCGCACAAGCCTTCATCCAGCGCGCGGTCACCGTCCCACCGCGTGGCCTGTTCCCCGTCGTGAGGCCCGCCTACTTCGCCAGGCCCCGCGCCTCGCTGCCCACATGGCGTGCTGTCAGCCTGACCCCGCAAGCCAGGACTTCCCTGGCCAACCTCATCTCCGCCAATCCGGAGATCAAGCTCGACCTCGATCCCAGCTTGCCTCGCCTGCGCCACCAAGCCCTCCAGGCCCGCGATACCCGGAACGGGAGCAAGATCTGGCAGCTGAGTCGAACGGAGCATGCCTAGAAGATGACGCATCTCCACCAGAGCACTCCGACTGGCGGTCTCGATCACACGCAAGGCGTCGTGGGCTTCCTCCGGCCTGGTCGCCAGCACGTGATTGGCCACGCCGGCCTTGACCGCGATCAAGCCCACGCTGTGAGTCACGACGTCGTGCAATTCCCGCGCGATGCGTAACCGCTCCTGCGTCACTGCATGCTCGGCCATTCGCTCGGCCTCACGAGCGGCGTACAGCCTGCGTTCCCGGACGGCCCGCCCTATGGTCCAGGCTCCGCCGAGCGCCGCGATGCCGACCAGCGGCTGATCGATGTGCACGAGCCAAGCAGGCGTGCCCCCGCGCGGTGCGCCACCGGCGACCACCAGTCCGAACACACTGATCATGCTCACCACACCGATGGCCGAGGACGGCAGCACGGCCCCGAACCTGTCGGACGTCGCCACGATATAGATCGCATAAGCGGGTGCGATGCAGGCATATCCCACCACGTCAACTGCAACTGCGAAGAGGGCAAGCGTCAGTGTGAAGCAGAAGACGGGCACAGGCCACAGCCTTCGTACCGCCAACGGCAGGCCCAGCCCGCACGGGAGGGCGATCTTCAACCACGGCGGCATCCCAGGCGCGGTGACCGCCGCTGTGACGAACACGAACGCGAACCCCAGCCCCGCTGCCAGATCGAGCACGATCAGCTGACCGCGGCTCCAACGCCTGGCGAAGAAGGGATGGTTCTCGTTCACGCGTTGAACGGTAGCCGCTCGCCGAGCCGTGCACGTCAGCCCAGGGTCTGACCTTGAAGTTCGAACCGTGGTCTGATGCGCCGCCGGCCCGGCATGCCGCATCTTCTTCAGCGTGATCGAACTTCAGCACCTCACCAAGCGCTACGACGACACGCTCGCCGTGGATGATCTGTCCTTCGAGGTCGAGCCGGGCCATGTGACGGGCTTCCTGGGCCCCAACGGCGCGGGCAAATCCACCACGCTGCGCCTGCTTCTCGGCCTGGACGCGCCGACCTCCGGCCAGGCTCTGGTCGGCGGCCGACGGTATGCCTCCTTGCGCAAGCCCATGTTCGAGGTGGGGGCGCTGCTCGACGCGAGTGCGGTCAATGGCGGGCGCAGCGCCTACAACCATCTGCTCTGCCTGGCCACCACCAACGGCATCGGTGCCACACGCGTGGCCGAGGTGCTTGAGCAGGTCGGATTGGCGGGTGTGGCACGCAAACGCGTGGCCGGCTTCTCCCTCGGCATGAAACAACGACTCGGCATCGCTGCTGCGCTGCTCGGCGATCCTGGTGTGCTGCTGTTCGACGAGCCCGTCAACGGCCTCGATCCCGACGGAGTGCGCTGGATCCGTGACCTGATGCGGTCACTGGCCGCCGAGGGCAGGACCGTTCTGCTCTCCAGTCACCTGATGAGCGAGATGGCGTTGACGGCTGAACGCATCGTGATCCTGGGCCGGGGGCGGTTGGTCGCGCACTCCACGGTCAGCGAGCTGACCGCGCGCTATCCCTCGCTGGAGGACGCCTATATGGCTCTGACAGCGAGCAGCGTCCAGTTCGGAGCGGCGAGATGAGGGCGGCCCTGCTGGCCGAATGGCTGAAGCTCCGGTCAGTGACTTCCACCTGGCACGCAATGGGTGCGTCGGCTCTCATGGCTGTGCTCGGCGTGATCTGGACGCTCTACGTCAGCGACCTCGCCGAAGATCGGGGAACGCTGCAGGCGGCCGCGCCGGAACAGGGCTTCCTGCCCCTCCTGCAGATGAGCCTCACTGTGCTCGGCGTGCTGGCGGTCACGTCCGAATACGCGACAGGGATGATTCGCGCCAGTCTTACCGTCGTTCCGCGGCGCAGCACCTTATTTCTGGCCAAGGCCGTCGTCGTCGGCCTGGCCACGTTGACTGCGGCTCACGTCATCCTTCTGGTCACCTATTCGGCGAGCCGTCTGATCGCCAATGGCCACCGGCTGGGCTTCAATGAGACTTCGCTGGCCGACGACGTGCCGATGCTGTTGGCCGCGGGGGCCTCGGTGACTGCGCTGGCTCTGGTGGGGCTCGGCCTGGGCATGGCCACGCGGTCGACGGCTGGCGCGCTCATCTCGGTCGTGGCCTTGCTGTTCGTCCTGCCTGGTGTTGTCGTTTACCTACCTGCGCCGTGGAACACGCGTGCCGCATCACTGCTGCTGCCGAACCTGGTTCCCCAGCTGGCCGGCGATCGCCTGTCGTCCCGGCTTGGAGACGGTTTTCTTCCACCGTGGGCCGCGCTGCTGGTCCTCCTGGCTTACCCGGTGCTCGCGCTCGTTGCCGGTTTCATCTCGCTCAAGCGGAGGGACGTATGAGTGTTCTCGCCTCTGAGTGGCTGAAGGTTCGTTCGGTTCGCTCTTCTTATCTCATCATCGGCATCAGTCTCGGCACGATTCTTCTGGGTCTTGCCTTGGCCTCCATGGCGGCCGGCATGTACGACGACGCTCCCGTGGAGCAACGTCCGGCTGCCCGGATAGCGGATCTGGAAGAGGTCCTGGTGATCGTGCCGCAACTTTGCATGGGCGTCCTGGGCACAATGGCCATCACATCTGAATACGCCACCGGCTTGATCAGAACGAGTCTGACGGTCGTCCCCCGGAGATGGCCGCTTCTCGCTGCGAAGGCCGTCGTGGTCGGTGTATTGAGTTTGGTCATTGGTCCGGTGGCGGTGTTCGGGACGTATTTCGTCTCGCGTTGGGTGCTTGGCGACCGATTCTCCGGCGCCTATCTGACGTCGTTCGCGGACAAGCTTCCGTTCCTGCTCGTCACGAGTTCCACGGTGGTCGTATTCGCGCTGCTTGGCTTGGGATTGGGCGCGCTTCTGCGTTCCGCCACCGGCGCGATCGCCTTGTTGGTGGGATTGATCTACGTCATTCCGATGATCGTGGGCAACATCCCGGAGCCCTGGAGTGAGCGGCTGGGCTCGATCATGATCGGTGCGCTTCCCCGCGAGATCACCGGCGAGCTCATCACCACGTCGGTGTACGGGTCACTTCTGTCTCCGCCTGCGGCCGCCACCGTGCTGGTGTTGTACGCAGCTCTTCCCCTGCTGACCGCCATCTGGCTCATACGCAGGAGGGATGCTTGAGATGCCCGCTCCATGGACCTTGTTGCGATACACCCTCTGCCATCTCGTTCCGCAACCGTGGGTACGGCAGGCTCAGGTGCCTGCCGTACCGCTCAGCGGCTCAGACTTCGAGCACGACGGGAATGATCATGGGTCGGCGACGGTAAGTGTCGCTGACCCAACGGCCGACCGTGCGACGCACGACCCGGCGGATCTCCTGCATGTCGACCACGCCATCCGCGGCCTTGTCCTGAAGAGCTCTTTCGATCTGCGGAATGAACTCCTCGAACTGCGCCGGATCGATACCGGAGCCTCGTGCGTGGATCTCGGGGCCGGCGGTGAGCTTGCCGGTGGCGGAGTCGACCACGACGACCACCGAAATGAATCCTTCGTCGCCGAGAATCCTGCGGTCCTTCAGCGAGGTGTCGGTGATCTCGCCCACCGAGGTGCCGTCGACATAGACGTACCCGGCGTGAACCGCTCCCACGATCTTCGCTCTGCCGTCGACCAGGTCCACGACGACGCCGTCCTCGGCGATCACGATGTGGTCGTCGGGAACACCGGTGAGCGCGGCGAGCTTGGCGTGCGCCCGCAGGTGCCGCCATTCGCCGTGAACCGGCATGAAGTTCGAGGGGCGAGTCAGGTTGAGCACATAGAGGAGCTCGCCTGCGGCCGCGTGGCCGGAGACGTGCACCTTGGCGTTGCCCTTGTGCACGACACGAGCGCCCCATCTGGTGAGCCCGTTGATCACCTTGTTGACCGCGGTCTCGTTCCCCGGCACCAGCGACGACGCCAGCAACACGGTGTCACCCTCGGCGATGCGGATCGGATGATCGCGATTGGCCATCCGCGACAGCGCCGCCATGGGCTCGCCCTGGGAGCCGGTGCAGACCAGCACCACGTCCTCCGGCGGCCACTGCTCGATGTCGCGCGAGTCGACGATCAACTCCGGCGGCACCTTGAGGTAGCCCAGATCACGAGCCACCCCCATGTTCCGGACCATCGATCGGCCCACCAGTGCGACCTTGCGGCCGTGCCTGGCCGCGGCATCCATCACCTGCTGGATGCGGTGCACGTGCGAGGCGAAGCTCGCCACGATCACCCGCTGCTCCGAGGTGCGGATCACCTCGTCGATGACCGGCCCGATCTCCCGCTCGCTGGTGACGAAGCCCGGCACCTCGGCGTTGGTGGAGTCCGACATCAGCAGGTCGACGCCCTCGGTGCCGAGCCTGGCGAAGCCGCCGAGGTCGGTGAGCCGGCCGTCGCTCGGCAACTGGTCCATGCGGAAGTCACCAGTGTGCAGGACGATGCCGGCGGGCGTCCTGATCGCCACGGCCAGCGCGTCGGGAATCGAGTGGTTCACCGCGAGGAACTCGCAGTCGAAGGGCCCGAAGATGTGCCGTTCGCCCTCGACGACCTCGACCTTGGTCGGCTGGATCCGGTGCTCCGTCAGCTTGGCCTCGATCAGGGCCAAGGTGAGCTTGGATCCGATGAGCGGAATGTTGCGCCGCTCGCGCAGAAGGTAAGGCACCGCCCCGATGTGGTCCTCGTGGGCGTGGGTCAGCACGACGGCTTCGATGTCGTCGAGCCTGTCCCTGATGTATTCGAAGTCGGGCAGGATCAGGTCGACGCCCGGCTGATCGGGCTCAGGGAACAATACCCCGCAGTCGACGATCAGCAGCCGGCCGTCGTATTCGAAGACGGCCATGTTTCTGCCGATCTCCCCCAACCCGCCGAGCGCGACGATGCGCAGGCCGCCGTAAGGCAGCTCCGGCGGGGGGCCAAGCTCAGGATGCGGATGGCTCATGCCCGGCCCCCATGGTCAAATCGTGTTCTCAAAACTCCCGGTTCCTCCCCGTTCCTATGCGTCTGTCAACTTCACCCCGCCGGCTACCAGGCAAGCACGCAGCTCGGCGATTTGCTTCTCCGTCGCGGCCACGAGCGGCAGACGTACCGGTCCCACCGGCATACCCACCAAGCTCAGCGCCGCCTTTGCCATGATCGCGCCACCGGCCTTCAGCATGATCCCGTCCACTACAGGAGCCACCTGGCCGTGTACCTCCAGCGCCTGCTTCACGTCACCGCTCTTGTGCAACTCGATCATGCGAGCCAGTTCGGAGCCCACGACATGTCCGACGACACTGACGAACCCTGCGGCGCCGAGGGACAGCCAGGCGAGGTTGAGCAGGTCGTCGCCGGAGTAGAACACAAGATCGGTCGCCGTCATGACCTGGCTGGCAGCGAAGAGGTCGCCCTTGGCGTCCTTCACGGCCACGATGCGGTCGTGCTGCGCCAGACGGATCAACGTCTCGGTCTTGATCGGCACGCCACTGCGCCCGGGGATGTCGTAGAGCATCACCGGGAGTTCGGTGGCGTCGGCCACGAGGGTGAAGTGCTGGTAGAGCCCCTCTTGCGGGGGCTTGTTGTAGTAGGGAGTCACCACCAGCAGCCCGTGGGCGCCCACCTCCGCCGCCTGCTTCGCGAGCTTGACGGTGTGGCGTGTGTCGTTCGTCCCCACTCCCGCCACTACGGCGGCGCGGTCGCCAACGGCCTCCAGGACGGCGCTGACGATCCGTCGCTTCTCATCGTCCGAGGTCGTGGGCGACTCGCCTGTCGTCCCATTGACGATCAGGCCATCGTTGCGCTGCTCGTCCACCAGGTAGGTGGCCAGGCGTCGTACGCCTTCGTAGTCGACGTCGCCGTCAGAGGTGAACGGCGTGACCATCGCGGTCAGCATGCGACCGAAGGGTGCTTCGGCGGTTCCAGTTGGCGATGCCATAGTGCGAACGCTACCTGGATTCGGAAAAACGTTGGACGTCGCCACCCCGCTTTGCCAGCCCGACGGAGCCATTTGCCCTCATTCACAGGCATTCGGAGGAGCAAGGTGACAAGGATAACCGCATGGGGTAACCCGATCTACTTCGCTCGCGATCACCTCGCCGACAGCCGAGCCCCCATCATCTCCACCCACACCCGCCTATCCCCGGACGGGCCCGAAGAGCAAAGATCAGCCCCACGGCGCCCCCTACCGGGACAGTTCGATCTGGTACCTGATGAAACCTCGGTTCTCGGCCACCTTGTCATAGAGACGGCGCGCGGTGCTGTTCGATTCGTGAGTGTTCCAGTAGACACGGGAGCAGCCGCCATCCCGAGCCCAGTCCGCGACAGCTTCGATCAGCTTGCGTCCCACCCCCTTGCCCCGGACATCAGGAGCGGTAAACAGATCCTGGAGATAGCAGACGTCCGAGTCAGGGGCCGAGGTGCTGGCATGGACCAAGAAGTGGGTAATGCCGACGAGCCGCCCGTCCAGTCTCGCGCCGAAGGCGTGCAGCCGGGTGTCTGCCTGGAACTCCTGCCAGGCTCGTGCATACATCTCGTCGGGCTCGACTCGCTGGTAGAAGTCGATGTACGCCCGGAACAAGCTCTCCCACACATCCCGGTCGGACGGCATGAGCTTGCCGATGCTGATCACATGGTCTCCTTACAAGCACGGCCTCAGACAGCCGGGCCCACAGGATGGACGGCGCCGACAACTAAGACGAAGACGGAATCTCACAACCTAAGGAGAAGGTGGCCTCTACGACACAGCCACTTCTTTGGGATATCAGAGGACCACTCTTCCTGGTGCCGGCCACATCCAGGGGTATGTGCCACGAAGTCCAGCCGCTGTCGTCAGCCATCAACCTAGAGGGGCACTCCGACGCTGCACCGCCGCACAACCCCTCGGCGAGAGCACTGACCCGTGGGGAATCCGCCGACCGACGGCTCCTGTCGGCACTGATGGCTCTACAGGCGCTGATGGCCCTGCGTGTGCTGCCGGAGACCTTGCCGGTGTTGTTGACCTTCCGGGTGTTGACCTTCCGGGTGTTGACCTTCCGGGTGTTGACCTTCCGGGTGTTGACCTTCCGGGTGTTGACCTTCCGGGTGTTGATGGCGCTGCGGGTGCCGGCGGCCGGTGCTGACTGCCCTGCGGGTACTGCGCCCCTGCGGGAGGTAGCGCTGCCCTCGGCTGCTGTCTCGCTCATTGAGCACCGCAGCTGGGACTCCTGCCGTAGCTGATCACGTGTGCCCGGTCGGCCCATCACTCTCCGCGTTCGCGGGCACGCGTAGCTGTGGCCGTCACGCGGGCGCCCGGCAAGGACAGAGCAGCGTGGTGCTGTTCCGTTCCCATCTGACAGGTCCTTCTCTCAGAACTCCGCTGCCGTGCGTCCCTAACCGTCCCTCCGGCAAGGTGATGGGGACATGCCATGAAAAGACAGGAACTGGAGCTCGACGTACTGAATGAGCTGCGGGAGCATGCGTCAACGGCCGCACCTGAGGGCGCGCATGGAAGAGGTCGCCGATATGTGCTCGGGGGTACACACATCGACGACCTCTACCGGAGAATCGGTGTCCCTTACATCAGCGTTACAGGGTTTCTCCGATAATTTTTCGCCATCGCAAAGTTGGGGTTCCAGCAGTCATCGATGACGGTCGGTTACCTGTCGAATACGGCAACATGGGGCAACGCCTCACACGAACCCCCAGGGATGGACTAGTGGCCACCTCAGATCCGGTCTACCTGCGTGTCGTCGAAGACATCCGGCGGCAGATCCTCGACGGCACCCTCCCCCCAGGCGCGCCCATTCCCTCACGGGCGCAACTGACCCGTAAGTACCAGGTCGGCGAGACCGCCGCCCGTCACGCTCTACGCGTCCTCGCGGGCGAGGGTCTCATCATCGGCCGTGTCGGTTCAGGTCATTACGTCAGGGATCGTCCAAATTTGACACCCTTGCATCGATGGCGCTTCCTGGACCACCCCGCGCCGTTCGCGTCCGACCTGCAGTCCCAAGGCAGACGCGTGACGTGGGATTGGCACAGCGAACCGGCCGACGCCAGCCCCGACATCGCCAGACGTCTACGCATCGACGAACATTCCACGCTGACCAGAACGCACTACGTCTTTCGGGGAGACGGCAAGCCGATTCAGCTTGTCACCGCTTACGAGCCGATGGCGTTCGTCGCCCACACCGAGGAGGAACGCCGTAGCTTGGTCGCGAGAATGTACGCGCACGGCATAAAGATCACTGAGGTCGTCGAGAGCATCCACACCCGGGTGCCTCAACCGGCCGAGAGCGATGCGCTCGATCTGGCGGCCGGGGTTCACGTTCTGCATGTGGAGCGTACGCACTGGGCCGGCGAACGTCCTGTCGAAACGAGCGACATCGTCATTCCGGGCGATCGCTTCAGAGTGATGTACAGCATGCCCGTCTGACCGGTTCCGGGCTCCGGGTGGCGCCGCTCCTTGCCGCCTGGAGCCTCACGCACCCGCCTGAAGGCCCCACGGGAAGCGACGCCTGAGGAACCGAAGGAGCACAAGCCGGATCGCTATGCGCCTACTGATTGTCCGGAGGGCGTGGTAAGAGTCGCCCTGCCCCATCGCCCTCGCGGAGCTCCACACGGGGACTACGCGCCGGAGGCCCCAACGGGGATGTTCTGGTACTCGGTCGCCTCACAACGAATCCTCTTCCGGCTGCAACTCCACCTTCGGCCTTGGTATAAGGATTCGCGTCAGAGCTTGTCAGGAGCCCGTTGCAACCTGAGGTGCGGATTGCTGCTTACCTCCAATCAGTCCTGGCGGCGGAGGTCCATGCAAGCCGCACAGGCTTCACTGTTCGTAGATCAAGCTGAGTCATCCCGTCGCTGATGGCGGCTTGCGCCTGCGGGCGTGGGACGCCTCACGACCTGATCCGTCATGGTCAGTGTCCTGCACAACGGCGGGCAGCAGGACGTGATCAGCCGCCCAACTGCACGCGAATAACCTGGCGACGTCGATAGTCATCCTCGCGATAATGACCGACGTGGAGCAGATCGAGGTCGTCGTCGCGCATAACGAGCGCGCGACGCTGCGTGCCTGCGACGTGTTTCTCAAGATCGACGCCGATCAGGCGCGCACTGACGTCGAGGTCGAAGCAATGGCCATGGCGCCGATCCCGACGCCGGAGGTTTTGTGGCGCAAACCGCCCGTGCTCGCGCTCGCCACTGTTCCAGGGACCGCACTCGGACGTTTGGGCGAGCCGTCTGTCGCGTCGCCGGCGGCCTGGGCCGCAGTGGGTGCCGCCGTGCGGAGGCTCCATGACGCGCCCCTGCCACCATGGCCTGGTCAGAGCCTGGACGAGGTCACATCGCGTCTCGACGCCGAATGCGAGTGGCTCGTCACGAATGGCGTCCTTCCGACCGACCTGGTCGCGCGCAATCGCGAGGTTGCCGCGGCTGCGCTCCGGCCATGGAAACCGGTGTTCACGCACGGCGACCTACAGATCACGCACGTGTTCGTCGACGGTGACGAGGTCACCGGCGTGATCGACTGGTCCGAGGCGGGCCAGGGTGATGCGCTGTTCGACCTCGCCATCTTGACGCTCGGACACGAGGAGCGCCTGGACGATCTGATCGCCGGCTATGGGGCCGACGTCGACCTCGACGTGATCCGCGGGTGGTGGTCCTCACGGAGCTTGCTGGCGATCAGATGGCTCATCGAGCACGGCTTCGACCCGTTTGCGCCAGGCTGCGAGGTCGACGCGTTGAAGGCCCGGATGTGAGAGGGATGAACTGACGGCCAGGAGCGCCGTTCCGCCGCGGCGAGCGAGGCGCATCTGCAAGGCGTCGTCTTCCCGACCAACGACGTAATGGCCTCGAAGACCGCGAGCAGGCGGTCGACGGCCTCGGACCACCGAAGCGCGACTCGTGTCGACGATACGCCCAGCTGCCGACAACGGGGGTCGGAGATATGCCCAGGGTGAAGCCTCGGGGTGGTTGGTATGGCTCGCGCTCGATGCGATCTCCGAATCGATGCTAGTGAGCTGCGCTGTCCCCAGTCGGAATTAGCGCGACAGTCACCGCTTTGGGGAGTGAGTCTCCAGCGGAGCCATCAGAACAGCTTCCGGAACCACATGCGCGGTCACGAAAAAGCGCCGATCCAGGACTATCCGATTTTTATTGTATGGCATCGAATGTCCGAGAATACTGTGACTCTTTCGGGCGAACAAGAGCGGTCGAAAGCTTGCCGTGAAATCGTAGACGGCATTGTCAGGCGACCCGGGCAAGGCTTCGTCAAATCACCACCAGCAACGGGGCCCACATCAAAGCGGGCAAATCGCGCGTTCCGGCCGGCGGCCATATGGAGACCCGAGAACATCCCTCCAATCTCGCTGCGCGAGATCATCACTGACTGGGTTTGATACGCGTCACGGCATTGCGAAGGTGGCCATTCCTCGCGTTCGCGGCACAGGGTTACCATCGACGTAAGTCAAGCGCGATATATCCGCGCACTGCATCCTTTATCGGACTGGAATTCGGGGGCTGAGATTGTCGGTCCTCGTTGATAGAACGGGTGCGGAGGTTGCGAATGCGAGTCAAAGATCTGTACGAGCGCGATCGGCCGCGAGAAAGGCTCATGTCGAGCGGCGCGGCGGTGCTTGCCGACCGGGAGCTCCTGGCCGTTCTGCTCGGCTCCGGTTTTCGCGGGGCAAGCGCGCTGGACCTGGCCAGTCAAGTCATCGAACACTGCGGCGATCTCGATGCGCTCGGGCGCGCCGATCCGCACCGGCTGCTCACACTGCGAGGCATAGGGCCGGCCAAGGCCGCGCGCGTGGCGGCGGCCTTTCATCTCGTACGGCGTGCGGCGTCGGAACCTGCGCGGATGCGCATCGCCAGCACATCTGACCTGGCGGAGGTCTGTGCCCCCTTACTGCGTGGCCTCGGGCACGAACGCTTCGTCGTGGTGGTTTGTGATACGCGGGGCGGCGTGCTGAAACGTTCGGTGTTGACGGAGGGCGGCGCCGATCACACGACGGTGCCCGTACGGGAGACGATCTCCCTTGTGCTCACCACCGGTGGCGCCATGTTCGGCGTTGCCCACAATCACCCTGGAGGCTCTCTCGATCCCAGCGAGGCCGATCTGGAAGTCACGGCCCACCTCGCCGAGGCCGCCCGGACAGTGGGGCTACGTCTCCTCGACCATCTCATCATCACGGATGCGGCTTGGAGGCGGATCTCCATGTGAATCACCTTCATCCACGACCGCGGCGGGCGGGCGAACGCGGGGGCCCAAAAGGAACCATCCTCCGATAGCGTCGAACAGGAGAAGCGCATGAGGCGGTCATGAGAGCCTAATGACACGAGTTGAGGCCGTAATGGACGTCGGCCGGCCAACAGACTCGTGCAAGCGTGGTCCCGTGCTCTCCGGGATGCGCGGGACCACGCTTTAGTTCGTGGGCAAGGGACCGACAGCAAGAACGGACCGCGGCCTCTGAGTCGTCTCGACAGCCGGCAGCACACGGAAGCCCACAACTGTATCCGCCCGCCAAGGAAGCGTGACGCGGCGGCGCTGAGGCAAGTCACATGCCCGAGGCTCACGCTTAGCTATTCCAGGAGACATTGGGCCGGATTGTCCATTGTCTCTAGGATGTGGCTGTTCGTGTGACAGATTACTGTTGCAGCGAGACGGTAGTCATGAGGAACGGTCGGTGATGGTCTACGCACTCGTCGCAGTTGCTCGAAAATTTTGGCCAATCCTTGCCGATCTGCTGCGCTGACCATGACGAAGAAGGCACACTTGTTCCTGCGGCCATTGCAAGCCTCCTTCACCCCTTGAATCGTTGCTATTCGAAGGAGTCTTGCGATGGCCGTCCTTATTGTCCTTTGTGACGAGGCTGAGAGTATAAAGCAGTCGAGGATAGGGATAAATGCGCCATACGGACCTGACGAATGCGGAGTGGGAACGGCTGGCGCCGTTGCTGCCTGACGGCGACGCTGGACGCCGGCGGCGCGGAGACCAGCGAATGCTGATCAACGGGGTGCTCTATCAAGCGCGCACCGGGTCGCCTTGGCGGAGCCTCCCGGATCGGTTCGGATGCTGGATCACGGTCTACAAACGGCAGCGCCGCTGGGCGGCGGACGGAACCTGGGGGCGTCTGCTCAGAGATGTGCAGGCCGCGCAAGGCATCGGTAGGCACATGAACGGCGATGTTGTGGTGCATCCTGGCGCTGTCATGACTTACGACATCGGGCCGTCGGCTGGGGCTGGCCGCGAGGCGGGGTCCGGAGCGGTACAGCAGAGAGATCCGGTGCTGGCGAGCCTGGAGCTCCGGCTGACCGAGGTGATCAAGATGGGGAAGCGTAAAGGTTGAAGTGAGGGCGCTGGTGCTGGCAGGCGCCTGTTCGGTGTTTGGGCAGGGCGCCTGCCATCCCGGCCTCGATCGGCCTGTTCGTGAGCGAGGGGCGGCGGGAGACGCGGTGTAGCGCATCGCATGGGGTTCATCAGGCCCACGGGCAAGGATCAAGCGTCAGGCTGATCATCGCCTACTCGCCACATTGCTGGACGACAGGTGAGGCTCTTCCAGAGGTTGTCCGTTGCAGGTCACTCTGCGGCCAAGGGCGGGGATCAGGCCGAAGGATCTCGTTATGCGGTGGATGTATCGGCTGTAGCGGGCGCCTGATGTCGCCAAGGTGACGACCGGCGCCCTGGGTGACCGCTTGAACGCTGCTGTTGCCGTTGAGGTGGGGCTGCCGACGTCGTTGGGCTCCTCGCTGTGTCGCCGGGGATCGGCGGCGAGGACCCGAGTGTCAGGCCTTGACGTCGGGGGCAGTCAGCGTCGTGAGTATTGCCCTTTTAGATGTGTCGCCCCGTGCGGTCGCGGACGACTTCGCTCGGAGGGTCACTGGGTGGGCCAGCGAGCTTGTTCCGTTGCCGACAGGTCACGTCAATGCGCACAAGGAGCGCGGCGAATGCGGTGGCTGCCTGCGCCCCTCGGCCGGGACGTTGGGCGGCAAGCGGCAGAGGCGGCCGCGTTCGACGAGGTAACGGGAGGTCTCGTGACGTCGTTGGTCCAGGGCCACTCTGTGTGAAGGATGGTGATCACGAGTGCCGTGTGTGGTAGTTCGGACGAGACTGAGCTTCGGTCGCCGGCCCGCCGCCTATTACGAACGGCTCCCCTGTATGTCGGGCGGTGGGCCAGTCAGCAGGGTGTGTGACACCCACGAGTTCAGCTAATTCTGCGGTACCTGTTTCGGCAGGTTGCCGTCTCATATCAGGATTTCGGCCAAGGATTACCAGACTCCGGCGCACCTGGCCGGCATGAGGTGACATGACAGCGCTGCATCCCTATTTCTGCGTGCTTCTACATCCGAGCGAGCCAGACTGATCGATGAATCATCTTCGGTCCGGGTGGCTGTTTAGGCGCTCCGGTCTGGCGGGCGGTCCATTGCTGGGGGCGGCGGATTGATCCTCCTCGCCTAGGTGAGGTTATTTCCTCCGACAAGACGGGCGGATGTGGACGTTCACAGGAAATGCTTGGGACGCCGGAGGAAGAAAACCACTCCGGGCGGCTTGACGGGTATCGCTTCAGGCAGGGGCGTCTTGCCAATATGTGCTCGCAGCAAGTGGGGCCGGCCGCCGTGGGCGGGTTCCCTCGTCGTCCACTGGTAAGGGGTGGGGGTTCGTGAACGTTGAGGTGGAGATCCTCGATCTACAACTCCGTCTGCAGGCGCTGGAGGCTCGCTCGTGTACGGGTGGCCGTGATGCGGTGTTGGCCGGGCTGGCTACGGCGAGGGCGGAGATCGTCGAGGTTCGCTCAGGGGTCGGGCGGGACTTTGAGATCCTCAACTTCGAGATCGCGCGCCTTCGGGAACGGATAGACGAGAGCTGCAAGGCCAGCCTGGAGGAGACGTTGACGATGTTGGAAGGGCTACGGTTCCAGCTCGATGATCTCGGGCTCAGATTGGATCGCCTGTTGGCGAAAGATGATGCCTGAGTGGCATTTGAGCCCCCGGTTCAGGTTGGGGGCTCTTGAATGAGGCTGCTTGACCGATCCGACGTTTGATGGCGATGATGCTGGAGGCCGGTTTCAGGGCTGGTTTGAGCGGATCGGCCAGGAGTGGGGACGGTATCGGGAAATGGTGACGGCCATCCCGTACTCCTTCTAGGGCCTTGTCCGAGAACGAAGGAGCCAACGTGATGGCCGCGAGGAACAGTGTGCCGCCTTCGAGATGGCATGCAAAGCTGTTTTGGAACTGTGGCTCCTACTTCTCTCTTTCCGGCCCGGCTTCGGACGGAATGCCGATGTGTCCCTCATAGTCAGGAAAATCGGGCTTGAGTGACAGCTTGTTGGCGAAATTGCAGTACGGCGACCGGGGCTGCCAAGCGTTGCTCAGGATGGCGCATGACTATATCCAGAGGGCAAGGGATCTCGAGAAGCCTCTGGTGCGAGATCTGCGAGCTTTGTGGCGGTGTTGCCATCGTGGCGGGCTGGCGCGGCCGGCCACTCGGACGGCCGCACGTATGTAGAGAGTGTTCGTGTCGCGCGACGAAGAGGTCTCCAGAAGCGGGCCTACGCGGGGCCGCAGCGCCGCGTTTGAGCTGCACGGGAGCTTGAGGGGTGCGTTCGACGAGAGGGCTGGTTCTGTCAGGCTCTCCCGATGGGTGGCCTCAGGCGGGCAGACAATGCGGGGGGTCGTGCTGCTGCAGGTAGCAGCCAGGGGCCGGGGTCCTCCAGGGCCAAGAGGATGAGCCGAAGTTGAGTACTGGTCTGGTAGGTGCCCGGGTTATCGGGCGTTGCCGGTCAGCAGACTGTCCCAGAGCAACTCGGTCTTGAGCGTGGAGCCTCGGACAGTCTCCTCCCGGATCGGGGTCCTGCCGTTCTTGCGAGTTCGGCGGATGAAGCGCTGCCCGCCGATCTGGCAGAGCTCGTAGATCAGGGGCGCGCAGTGGCAGGTATATGCCCGGACCCGTACGCGTTCGTAGGGGGAGTACGTGGGATACCAGTGGATGACTGTGCGGTCTGGACAGGGTTCGGGGAGGTGGATGCCGATGCAGTGTTCGTAGTCCAGGAGGAGGACGGTCATGGCCGCAGAATACGTCTGGTTGTATCCGCTCGTCTATTCGGAAAGATGACTCTGTCTGAGCAGGCAGGAGGATATGGGAGGGCTCGTACACCTTCGTCTATGTTGCCGGTGTGCTGGACTACGACGGCGACACCCATATCTACGTACAGATCGCGGAGATCCTTCGACGGCGGGTCGAGGGGCTCGCGTCCGGGCATCCCGTGCCGAGCGAGGCCGACATTCAGCACGAGTTCGGGGTCGCGCGGACGACGGCCCGCCGGGCCATCCACGTGTTGCGCGAGGAAGGGCTCATCTACACGGTCCAGGGCGAGGGAACGTTCGTCGGTGCACCTGATGAAGCGCCGCGTAAGCAGCGGAAAGTGCCGCTCTATCGGCAGATCGCTGCCGATGTGGCCAAGCAGATCAGGGCGGGGCACTTCCAGCCCAAGCGGGCGATTCCGGGTGAGACGGCGTTGGTGCAGCAGTACGACGTGGCGCGCGAGACGGTGCGGCGGGCCATGGCGTTGTTGCGGGAGCAGGGATGGATCTACACCGTGCCGCAGCGTGGGAGTTACGTGTCGCCCGAAGAGTCGTGGCCCCAGGATTGAGATTCACTCATCTGCTTGTATCCAGACGTCTAAGGTATGAGCATGCTCGACCGAGACGGCCCCGTGCCGATCTATGTGCAGATTGCCGAGATGATCGAGGGTCAGATTCTGAGAGGTGAGCTGCTGGCCGGTGAGGCGGTGATGAGCGAGCTGGCCATGGAGGCCGAGTTCGACGTGGCGCGGTCAACTGTCCGGAACGTGGTGCGGGAGCTGCGTCGGCGGCAGCTCGTGCACACGGTGAAGGGGAAGGGGACGTTCGTCGGGGCCGCCGCGGATGGGGTGTAGGACGACAGCACAGGGGACGACAGCACAGGGGACGACAGCACAGGGGACGACAGCACAGGGGACGACAGCACAGGGGACGACAGCACAGGGGACGACAGCACAGGGGACGACAGCACAGGGGACGACAGCACAGGGGACG
>NZ_JBFAOM010000011.1:0-161860 GCF_040675235.1 Nonomuraea sp. NPDC049637 | reverse complement strand
CGACAGCACAGGGGACGACAGCACAGGGGACGACAGCACAGGGGACGACAGCACAGGGGACGACAGCACAGGGGACGACAGCACAGGGGACGACAGAGGCGGGAGTACGCGGGAGCCTGGTCGGGCGGTTCGCTGAGGCCGGCGGTGCGGGAGTGACGGCGGCGCGAGGCGGCTCGCCTTTGCGGTAAGGCTCGTGCCTGGGGGCTGCGAATGTGTGCCTGACGGGAGGTGGATGCTCGGCGGGGAGAGGATGCTTGGCCCAGGCGTGGAAGCTTGGCCCGGACCGGATGCTCGGCCTACAGGCGGATGCATGGCCTAGAGGCGACTGCTTGGCCGAGGGGTGTGGTCGGGGCTGTGTACGGGTGGTTCATGGTGCACTCCCCCAGGGCGTGGCGGGGGGTGAGGGGCAGTGCGGCTGGTGGGTGGGTGTTGGGGGCTGGGTGTGTTCGGGGGGCTTGGGGCTTTTGTGGCTGGGGGTTATTCCGGGAGTAGGCGGTAGTGGAGGCAGACGATGGTGGAGGTGTCGTTCACGTCGTGGCCCAGGGATGACCAGTAGCGTTGGTGGACTTCTCGCCAGTGTTGGATCGAGGTGAATCCTTCGCCTTCCGCCTCGGCGAACTCCCACGGCACCTCGGCGAACGGCACCAGCGCCACTGAGGTGATCTCGATGGTCGCGGCCTTCTCGCCGGCGTCGTTCACGAGGATAAGGTGTTCGCCGACGTGTTCCACCTCTTCGCCTTCCGCCTCGTAGTCGAGGGGCAGGAGGCCGGCGGTGGCGGTCTTCGTGCCTGCGAGGGTGAGGTCGGTCAGCAGGGTGCGTACCTTGCCGGGGGTGCCGAGGGCGAGGACTCTGCGTCCGTCGATGCGGGGCCACATACGCGCATCCTAGAAGACGGGGATGATCTCCTCCGGGTCGATGACGTTCACCTCGACGCCTTCCAGGTCCAGTTCGGGAATGGCGGGGAAGGCGATGCCCCATCGTTCGACGATCGCGCGGACCTTCGCCATGGCCACGCGCCAGTTCTCCTTCTGTTCCTCGTACGAGAGCACGCCGAGGCCCGCTTCCCTGGCGTGGTCCATCAGGACGCGATGGTTGGCGAGGAAGTACGGCGGAAGTTCCCAGAAACCTTCCGGAGGCTCCCAGAGAATCATGGAGAGGAACACGAAACCGGCTCGCAGCTGGCGGGTGATGAGGCTGCGGGTCTCGTCGGTGAGGCCCGGCCATTCGTTTTCCAGAATGGTCATGCAGATTTGCAGATGGCGGGACTCGTCGAGGCCGATGCGCTGGAACATCTCGCCGAAGACCGGATGCCGGGTGCCCGTGGCCATGCCTCTGAACAGCGTGGACGCGGCCATCTCGCCCATCATGAAGCTCGTGAACAGGACCGGCAGCGAGTATCTTCCGACGGCGCTGGTGTAGCCGTTCCAGTAGCGGCCGCCGTTGTGGTAGAGCCAGCCGATGTTGTTGTGGGCGGCCTTTTCGAGATCGTCTTCGGGGGTCCAGTTCAGGGGGCCGCCGGGCCACAGCCGGGCGATGGTGCGCTGGCAGCACTCCTCATGGTTCATCTCGTCGCGGGTGATGGAGAAGAAGCACTTCCTGACCGGGTCTTCCTCGTGTTTCTCGAAAGCCTGGACGGTTGCGCGGGCGAACACGGCCGGGCCCGAGGCGTCGAAATTGGCGAGGACGGCGAACCAGTACATGATGCCCAGGCGCTGTTCGCGGGTGAAGTCGTCCGGGTTGAGGCCGTCCCATGGGAGGTCGGCCGGGTTCCAGAGTTTGCGCTTGGACTTCTCGTAGATGGCCGCGAGCTTCTCGGTCTCCACGCGCCATTCCATCGGATAGATGTTGGGCTGCGGGATCTCCGGCGCGGGCCAGAAGCCGCCTTCCGGGATCGTGAGGTCCGCCATGGTTGTGACACCTCCCCTGCCATCCTGCGTGGCGGCGTCACGCCTTGCAAGCTTCGCCGCGGCCCGGTGCGCACGTCGTCGTACCAGGCCTTTCCCTACGAGCGGGTGCGCTGCGTGACGGCGACGCAGGCCAGGACGGCGAGCGCCGCCGCCACGGTGGCGAGGCCGAAACGTTCACCCATCAGGACCCAGGCCCAGATGAGGGTCAGCAGCGGCTGCGCCAGCTGGGTCTGGCCGGCCCTCGCGATGCCGCCTCTGGCCAGGCCGGCGTACCAGGGGATGAAGCCGAGGAACATCGAGATCAGCGCCACGTAGGCGAAGCCGGCCAGGGCGGGGGCGGTCGGCGTGATGGGGGTGGTGAGGGTCAGGATCGCCGTGATCGGGGCGGTCAGCGGGAGGGAGAGGACGAGAGCGTGGCTGATCACCTGCCAGCCGGGGGTCGTCCTGGTCAGGCGGCCGCCCTCGGTGTAGCCGAGCGCGGCTGACAGGAGGGCGCCGACCAGGAGCAGGTCCGGCCAGCCGGCGCCGGCCTGGCCTCGGGTGAGGGTGAAGGCGGTGATCGCGGCGGCGCCGGTAGCGCAGGCGGCCCAGAACAGGGGGCGGGGGCGTTCGCCCGCCCGTACGACGGCGCAGGCGGCGGTGGCCGCGGGGAGCAGGGCGATGACCACGGCGGCGTGGGAGGTGCTGGCGCCCAGGTCCAGGGCGAGGCTGCTGAACACCGGGAAGCCGAAGACCACGCCCAGGGAGATCACGGCGTAGGAGGGCCAGTGGCGGCGCGGCGGGAGGAGGGGCAGGCGGGCGGCCTTGAGGCAGACCAGGGCGATGACGCCGGCGACGGCGGCGCGGCCGATGGCGACGAGCCAGGGGTCGAAGCCGCGCATCGCGTAGACGGTGCCGGGGAAGCTGCCGGAGAAGGCCAGGACGCCCAGGAAGGCAAGCATCGTCCCTTGCCGGGCGCGGGCGGCGGTCCCGCCGGTTCCTGTTAGGGCGTCGCGGAGCGTGCGGGCGCCGGTCGAGGAGGCGGCGTTCGACGATGTGGTGCCGGTCGAGGGTGCGGTGCCGGTCGCGGGGGCGGGCTTCGGGACAGAGACTGGAGAGGAGGGTGCGGTGCCGGTCCTGTGGGGAGGGCTGGGAGGGGTGGTCGGGAGTTGAGGGGCGGCCGGCTGGTTGAGGGTGGTGGGAGAGCTGGTAGCGGGAGAGCCGGTGGTGGGGGGCGTTGCAGGGTGGGGGGTGGGAGGGGGTGCTACTGCGTTTTGAACGGTAGCGCTATCCTTGTCCTTCATGACCAACGATAGCAGTATCGCCCAGATTGCGGCGATGCTGCGTGAAGAGGCTGCCCGTCTGGGGCCTGGTGGGCGGCTTCCGTCCAGCCGGGAGATCATGCGGCGGCACAACGTCAGCCCCGTCACGGTCTCGCGTGCCATCAGCCAGCTCGCCGCCGAAGGGCGAGTGGTGTCGCGTCCGGGGAGCGGCGCCTTCGTGGCGCCGCGGCAGGTCGTGCGCGGTCAGGACCCCCTGGACCTGTCCTGGCAGACGGTCGCCCTCGGCGACCGGGTGGTGGACGACGGGCCGGTGGCGGCGCTGCTCGCGCAGCCGTCCGAGGAGGTGGTGCCGCTGACCGGCGGCTACCTGAACCCGGGGCTGAGGCCGGACCGGCAGCTGGCGGCGGCCGCCGCGCGGGCGGTGCGCCGTCCGGACGTCTGGGCGACGCCGCCGTTGACCGGCCTGCACGAGCTGCGCGGCTGGTTCGCCCGTCAGGCCGGGGGCGACGTGACGGCGGCGGACGCGCTGATCGTCAGCGGCGGCCAGGCGGCGCTGACGCACGCGTTCAGGGCGCTGGCGGCCCCCGGGACGCCGGTGCTGGTCGAGACGCCCACCTATCCCGGAGCGCTGGCGGCGGCCAAGGCGGCCGGGCTGCGGGCGACCGCCGTGCCGATGGACCGCGACGGCGTACGGCCGAACCTGCTCGCCGAGGCGTTCGCCGTCACCGGCGCGCGGGTGTTCTTCTGCCAGCCCACCCTGCACAACCCCACCGGCGCGACGTTGCCCCTGGAGCGGCGCACGCAGGTGCTGGAGGTGGCCAGGGCGGCGGGGGCGTTCGTGATCGAGGACGACTACGCCCGCTACCTGTCCCCCACCGCTCCCCCGTCGCTGGCCTCCATGGACGCGCACGGCACCGTCGTCAACGTCGGCTCGCTGACCAAGATCCTGTCCCCCAGCCTGCGGGTGGCGGCGGTCGTGGCCCGTGGGCCGGCCGCGCACCGGTTGCGGGCCAGCCAGCTCGTCGAGTCGTTCTTCGTGGCGCGGCCGTTGCAGGAGACGGCGCTGGAGTTCGTGGGCTCGGCGGCGTGGGGCAGGCATCTGAACGCCGTGCACGCCGAGATCGCGACCAGGCGGGACGCGCTCGCGGCGGCGCTGGCGGCCCACGTCCCGGGGGCGGAGGTGCATCTGCTGCCGATCGGCGGCCTGCACCTGTGGCTGCGGCTGCCTGCCGAGGTGGACGAGAACGCCCTGGTCGAGACGGCCCGGCGGTACGGGACGCTGGTGAGCCCGGGGCGGATGTACTACCCGTCGGAGCCGCCGGGCCCGCGGATCAGGGTGACGCACATGGCCGCCGCCAACCTGACGGTCCTGGCCGAAGGGGTGCGGAGGCTCGGGCAGGCGCTGGACGCACAGGTCCGGTGATCGGACGCCCGGTCAGTGACGACCGGGACGCGCCCGACCGCGACCGCCGCCGCACCGGTCCCAGCCACCTCAGCCGACGGCTGCGATCGACACGCGTGGATCGACGGGCGGCGGCAGACGGCGGCGGGCCCCGACGGACAGCGCGGCCGGCGGGCAGCGAGCGGGCGGGCGGCGAGCGGGCGGGCCGCGGGCGGGCCGGGGGGCGGGCGGGCGGAAGCCCGTTGGAGGCGGTTGGGGTGGGTTGTCGGCCCGGCGGGGGAATGTGTCGGCGGGTGGTCGTCAACGTGTCCGGGAATCGTTCGCGCTCATGGTGTTCGATGCGGGTATGCGGTGACAACACCAAGACACGCGCTTACCGGGCGGGGAAGCGGGGTTCGCGTCGTCTCCAAGGCTCAAACACCGATACGGTGTAACTCGTGCCTTGTGGCACGAACGGCAGGCGAAGGAGCGGGCCGAGATGGCAGACGTAGGCGTCCGGGCGGCCCGGCGCGAGGATGTTCTCCAGGTTGCGAATACTCAGATCCGCGCCTGGCGCTACGGATATCGGGAGTTCCTCCCGGAAGGCCCACTCGAGCAGATGACGGGGCCGGCGGCCGAGAAGATGTGGCTGCGTCAGTGGGACGAGGCGATCGTCGCCCCGCCCGGCCCCTCACACCGGGTGCTGGTCGCGGTGGAGACCATCCTCGACACCGAAGGTTTCCCCGCGCTGGGCGCGGGCGGCAGCGCGGCGCTGACGACCCCGCGCGGCGGCGAGCGGGTGGTGGGGCTGGCCTCGCACGCCCCCGCCGAGGACCCCGACCTGGATCCGGGCAGGGTCGCCGAGATGCTGACGCTGCTGGTCGACCCCGACTTCGTGCGTCGCGGCCACGGCAGCCGCCTGCTCAACGCCACCGTCGACTACCTGCGTGAGGACGGCTTCCGCCAGATCGTCACCTGGGTGTTCGCCGACAACTACGCGGTGCTCGGTTTCCTGGAGTCGGCCGGCTGGGGCGAGGACATGGCCGAACGCGTCCTCGACATGGGCCGTCCGATCCGCATGGTCAGGCTCACCACGGATATCAGCTAGAGGTTCGACAGCATGGCAACCCCCGGTCAGTGGATCGCGGGCGCACGCCCGCGCACGCTTCCCAACGCCGTAGTCCCCGTCATGGTCGGTACGGGCGTGGCGATCGGCGACGGCGGATTCGTCTGGTGGCGCGCGGTCCTGGCGCTGCTCGTGGCGCTGTCCCTGCAGATCGGCGTCAACTACGCCAACGACTACAGCGACGGCATCCGCGGCACCGACGACCAGCGCGTCGGCCCGATGCGGCTCGTGGGCTCGCGGGCGGCCACGCCCCGGCAGGTCCTGACGGCGGCGCTGGGCTGCTTCGCGGTCGCGGCGGTGCTCGGGCTGGTGCTGGTGGTCGTGACGCGGGCGTGGTGGATTCTGCTGGTGGGGGTCGCGTGCATCGCGGCGGCCTGGTTCTACACCGGCGGCAAGCGGCCCTACGGCTACCGCGGCCTGGGCGAGCTGGCGGTCTTCGTGTTCTTCGGCGTGGTCCCGGTGATGGGCACCGCGTACGTGCAGACCGAGCAGCTGAGCTGGACGGCGTTCCTGGCCTCGATCCCGGTGGGGTTGTTGTCGTGCTCGATGCTGGTGGTCAACAACCTGCGCGACGTCCAGACGGACGGCACGTCGGGCAAGCGCACGCTGGCGGTGGTGCTCGGCGCCGAGCGCACCCGGGCGTTGTACGTGTTGTGCCAGGTGGTGCCGTTCGTGGTGGCGCTGGCGATGATCGCGGTCACGCCCTGGGCGGCGCTCGCGGCGCTGGCCGCGCCGCTCGCGGTCACGCCGATCAGGACCGTGCTGGGCAAGGCCGTCGGGCCGGCGCTGATCGCGGTCCTGCAGCAGACGGGCAAACTGCAGATGGCGTACGGCCTGCTGTTCGCGGTCGGCTTGGCGATCACCCTGTAGCCAGTTACAGCGGTCGGCTTGGCGATCACTCTCTAGCCAAGTACGGCAGTCAGCTTGGTGATCACCCTCTAGCCAGGTACGGCAGTCGGCTTGGCGATCACTTTGTAGGCGGGGCACAACTGGCCCCCAGCACGCTCGTATGTCCCGATAACTCACCAGGTCACCCCCCTACGGTTCACTGTGTGCGCACGCACCCAGCGACCCTCAGGAGGGGCCATGGAACAACGCGGGATCGAACTGGTCTCGGCCGGCGAAAGGTACGGCCGCCCGCGTGACCTGCTTTTCCTCTGGTCCGGGACGACGATGGGCATCTTCACCCTCGTCTACGGCATCACCATCGTGGCGGCGTTCCAGCTCAGCTTCACGCAGGCGGTCGTCGCGATCGTCATCGGCAACCTGCTGTCGTTCCCGCTGGTCGGCCTGACCAGCCTGCAGGGCCCGGCCACCGGCACCTCCACCATGGCGGTCTCCAGGGCCGCCTACGGCCCCAAGGGCGCCCGCGTGCTCAGCTTCTTCGGCTGGCTCAACATGGTGGGCTTCGAGGCCGGCGGCATGGTGCTCATCACGTTCGCGGCGCTGTCGCTGCTGGAGCAGGCGGGGGTGAGCGACCAGGGGCTCGGGCTCAAGGTCGTGGTCATCCTGGTGGCGGCGGCGATCCAGCTGGTGCTGCCGCTGATCGGGCACGCCGCGGTGATGAAGGCGCAGAAGTACTTCACCTGGGTGTTCGTCGTGCTGTTCGGCCTGATGGCGATCCTGATCGCGCCCAAGGTAGAGCTCGGGGGCGGCGGCGGGTCGGCGGACTTCGCCACGTTCACGATGGCGATCGCGATGATCATGTCGGCGGGCGGGCTGTCGTGGGGGCCGCTGGGCGGCGACTACTCCCGCTACCTGCCGGCGAGCTCCTCCAGGAAGGCGGTCTTCGGGTACGCGGCCCTGGGCGGGTTCGTCCCGTACGTGCTGCTGATGACGCTCGGGGCGGCCGTGGCGACCGTGGTCAAGGACAACACCGACCCGATCTCGGGGCTGCCGGGCGCGCTGCCGCAGTGGTTCGTGGTGCCGTACCTGCTGCTGGCGATCGTGTCGCTGTTCGCAGTCAACACCACCGACCTGTACTCCTCGGGGCTGAACCTGCAGGCGGCCGGGATCAAGGTCAAGCGCTGGGTGGCGGTCGTCGGCGACCTCGTGCTGTGCGTGATCATCACGTTCGTGGCGGTCACCTCGAACAGCTTCAACACCATGCTCAACAACTTCCTCGCGCTGCTGATCATCTGGCTGGCGCCCTGGGCCGGGGTCTACATCACCGACTGGCTGCGCAGGAGGGGACGCTACGACGCCGAGGCGCTGTTCGACGAGCAGGCGCCCGGCCAGGTCCGGTGGCCGGCGATCATCGCGCAGGTCCTGGGCATGGTGGCGGCGGCCCTGTGGATCAACTCGGCCGTCTTCGTCGGGCCGCTGTCGGAGGCGACGGGCGGCAGCGACTTCAGCATCTTCGCGGGCTTCCTGGTGGCGGGCGCGGCCTACGCGCTGCTCGTCCCGCGGCCCGCCGTACGGACTGTGGAGGCATGATGGACCGCGACCTGCTGGACGTGGCGTACGGGCGCAGGCCCGCGGACACGATCATCACGAACGGCACGCTCGTCAACGTGCTGACCGGCGAGCTGTACCCGGCCGAGATCGGCATCGTGGGCGGCCGGATCGCCGCCGTCGAGCCGGTGCTGGAGCGCGGCCCGGACACCGGGATCGTCGACGCCCGGGGCGGTTACCTGGTCCCCGGCCTGATCGACGGCCACCTGCACATCGAGTGCAGCAAGTTGTCGGTCACCAGCTTCGCCGACCTGGTGGTGCCGTTCGGCACGACGAGCGTGGTGTCGGGGCTGGATCAGATCCTCGTGGCCGAGGGACTGCCGGGCGTCCGGCGTTTCCTGGACGAGTCGGTGGCGACCGGCATGCGAATCTGGTGGGGTGCACCCGCCAAGGCGCCCTACACCGTGCCTGAGTCGACCGTCGGGCACCCGTTCGGTCCGGCTGAGCACAGGATCGCCCACGAATGGCCGGAATGTGTGGGGATCTGGGAGACCGTCCAGGAGATGGTGGAACACTCCGATCCTGCCGTCATGGAGGCCCTCGACCTGGCCCGGGAGCGGCGGCTGCCGGTGTTCGGCTGCGCGCCGCTGTCCGACCCGCGCCGGATCAGCGGGCTGGCGGCGGCCGGGGTGCGGCTCGACCACGAGTCCTACTCGCACGAGGAGATGCTGGAGAAGCTGCGCCGCGGCATGTACGGCATCATCCGCGAGTCCTCCGTCGCCCACTTCCTCGACGAGAACATCAAGGCCGTGGCCCTGGCCGGCTCCCGCAGGCTGGCGTTCTGCACCGACGACGTGCACGCCGCCGACGTGCTGGCGGGCGGCCACATGGACAAGCTGGTCCGGATGGCGGTCGCGGCGGGGGTCGACCCGGTGACGGCGATCCAGATGGCCACGGTGAACTGCGCGGAGATGTACCGCATCGACCACCTGGTGGGCAGCCTGTCCCCCGGCCGGTTCGCGGACGTGCTGATCGTCGACTCGCTGGAGGACTTCCGGGTCCGCGAGGTGATCGCGAACGGCGTGCCCGCCGCCCGCGACGGCCGGATGGTCACGCCGACGCCCGCCCCCGAGCGTGGCCCGGTCCGGCCGTTCCCGATCGCCCCGGTCACCGCCGGCGACCTGGTGCTGCGCGCCGAGGGCGAGCAGGCGACCGTGCTGACCCTCGGCTTCACCGACCAGGTCTTCGTCCGCAGGAGGCGGGACGTGACCCTGCCGGTGACCGACGGCGTCGTGGAGCCGTCCGTGGAGCAGGACGCGCTGCTCGTCACGGTCGTCGAGCGCTACGGCAAGACCGGCAACAAGCCGGTCGCCATGGTCAGCGGTATGGGCCTGCGGGCCGGCGCGATCGCCACCAGCGCGGCGCCCGACGACAACAACATCATCTGCGTGGGAGCCTCCCGCGAGGACATGGCGCTGGCCGTCAACACCGTCGCCGAGCACGGCGGCGGCCAGGCCGTGGTGGTGGACGGCGAGGTGCGGGCGCTGCTGCCGCTGCCGGTCGGCGGCATCGTCTCCGACCTGCCGGCCGCCGAGATGGCGGTGCTGGAGGAGCGGCTCGACGACCTGGCCCGCGAGCTGGGCTGCACGCTGCCGGCGCCGCTGATGTACCTGTTCTTCCTGTCGATCACCGCGATCCCCGACTACGCCGTCACCGACCTCGGGCTGGTCGACTGCGTACGGCTCGAGGTCGTCGACCCCATCCTCACGGAGGTTTGATCATGAAGGACTTCATCGCCGGTCTCCCCAAGTGCGAGCTGCACCTGCACATCGAGGGCACGCTGGAGCCGGAGCTCAAGTTCGACCTGGCCCGGCGCAACGGCATCGCGCTGCCCTACACGTCGGTCGAGGAGATGCGGGCCGCCTACTCCTTCGACGACCTCCCCTCCTTCCTCACGGTCTACTACGAGGGCATGCAGGTGCTGCGCACCGAGCCCGACTTCTACGACCTGGCCATGGCCTACCTGCGCAAGGCCGCCGAGCAGAACGTGCGCTACGCCGAGATCTTCTTCGACCCGCAGGCGCACACCTCGCGCGGGGTGCCGTTCGACGTGGTGATCCGCGGGCTGCGGCGGGCGCTGATCGACGCCGACCGGCAGCTCGGCGTGCGGGCCCAGCTCATCATGTGCTTCCTGCGCGACTTCCAGGCCGAGTACGCGATGGCGACGCTGCTGGAGTCGCTGCCGTACAAGGAGTGGATCGTCGGCATCGGCCTGGACTCCGACGAGAAGGGCAACCCGCCGGCCAAGTTCGCCGCCGTGTACGAGCGGGCCCGCCAGGAGGGCTACCTGCTGACCATGCACTGCGACGTCGACCAGGACAACTCGATCGAGCACATCCGGCAGGCGATCGAGGAGATCGGCGTCGACCGGATCGACCACGGCGTCAACATCCTGGAGGACCAGCGGCTGGTGGACCTGGTGCTGGCCCGCGGCATCGGCTTGACCTGCTGCCCGATCTCCAACGGGTACGTCACCGACTCCATGAAGGCCGAGGGCATCCGCAAGCTCATGGAGCTCGGCGTCCGGGTGACGATCAACTCCGACGACCCGGCGTACTTCAACGGGTACGTGGGCGAGAACCTGGTGGCGCTGCAGGAGGAGCTGCAGCTCACCCGCGAGGAGCTGGCCCGGCTGGAGCGCAACGCGTTCGAGATCACCTGGCTGCCGCGGCACCTGAAGGACGCCTACCTGGCCGAGGTCGACGCCTACCTCGCCTGAGCAGTCCCGGGAAAACCTCCGGCGGGGGCCGCTTAGAACCCCGCTGGAGGGGCAGGCTGTCTGGTCGCAGGCGTGAGCCGCAGCCGAGCGCGAGGGATTTGTTGAACAGGACCGCTGTTCCGGCCGGAATCGACGAGTTCGAACGGGCACTGACGCGGAGTGTCGTCGTCGCCGCCCGTGCGATGCCCGACTCTCCGCTGGTCAGCGTGACGTTGTGCACCGAACGCGGCATCCGGTCGGCGGCGTGGGCGCACGCCCGTGCCAGGGTGCTCGACGGCATGCAGTCGGCGGCCGGGCGGGGGCCGAGCTTCGACGCGATCGAGGCCGGGCGCCCGGTCACGGCGGCCGGTCTGGCGGCCGGCGACGCCCGCTGGGGGTCCTTCTGCCCGCAGCCGCACGGGATACTCAGCCTGCACGCCGAGCCGCTGACCACCCAGGGGCGGCTGCTGGGCACGCTCAACCTCTACTCGGCGGGCACGGC
Organism: Nonomuraea sp. NPDC049637; assembly: GCF_040675235.1. Classification (NCBI taxonomy): domain Bacteria; kingdom Bacillati; phylum Actinomycetota; class Actinomycetes; order Streptosporangiales; family Streptosporangiaceae; genus Nonomuraea; species Nonomuraea sp. NPDC049637. Next base: position 150,529 of record NZ_JBFAOM010000011.1, on the reverse strand, counting down.
CGGCTTCGCCGCGCGGACGCACGTCGCGGCGCAGGTGAGCGCCGCCTCGATCGGCGTGCTGTTCGACGTGGCGATCGGCGCGGCCCGTACGCGGGAGGTGGCGGCGCAGCTGAAGGAGGCGCTCGGCACCCGGCCGGTCATCGACCAGGCGATCGGGATCGTCATGGCGCAGCGCCGCTGCACCGCGCATCAGGCGTTCGAGATCCTGCGCAACGTCTCCCAGGACCGCAACCTCAAGGTGCATCACGTCGCGGCGACGATCGTCCGGTCGGTGAGCGGCGGCCCGCCGCAGCGGCCGCGGTTCGAGGATCCGCCGCCCGGCGACCAGGGGCATTCGACATAATCGCCCCATGCCCTCCTTCCTCGCCCACGACGGGACCGAGCTGGCCTACCACGTCCACGGGACGGGCGAGCCGCTGGTGTGCGTGCCAGGCGGCCCGGGCCGCGCCTCCGTCTACCTGGGCGACCTCGGCGGCCTGCCCCGGCGGCTGATCCGGCTGGACGGCCGCGGCACCGGCGACTCGGCGATCCCGGCCGACACCGGGACGTACCGGTGGGACCGGCTGGCCGCGGACGTCGAGGCCCTGCGGCAGCACCTGGGGCTGGACCGCATGGACCTGCTGGCCCACTCGGCGGGCGCGAACGTGGCCGTCCGGTACGCCGGGCTGCATCCGGCCCGCCTGAGGTCGTTGTGCCTGGTCGCGCCCTCGCCGGTCGCCGTGGGCTTCGCGCCGACGGAGGAGGACTGGCGGGCCGGTCTGGAGCTGCGCGCGCACGAGCCGTGGTACGCCGCCGCCCTGGCGGAGTTCCTGGCGGACGAGGGCGTGCAGCGCCACCGGTTCTTCTACGGCCCCTGGACCGAACGCGCCGCGGCCCATTCCGCCCGGGCCGAGGAGGAGTGCGGCGAGGCCGCCGCGGACGGCTTCTACGCGCCGTCCCCGGTGACGCCCGAGGAGGTCAGGGCCGGGCTGGCCACGCTGGACGCGCCCGCGCTGCTGCTGACCGGCGACCTGGACGTCCACCCCTGCCGCCTGCACGCGCGGCCCTTCGCCGCCCTGTTCCGCGACGCCACGCTGGTGACGCTGCCCGGCGCCGGGCACTTCCCGTGGGTGGACGACCCCGCCGCGTTCGTCTCGGCGGTGTCCGGATTCCTGGACGCGGCGGCCGGACGAGACGGCCTGACGCACAGGGCATGATGGGGGTGGACGCCGGGACAGGAAGGACTCACCACGTGCGGCAGGAACTCGCGGTCACCAACGGGCAGGCCGCCGGGGTGCGCGGCGCGCTGGCGGGCAACCTGCGGCGCACGCGGCTGGCCCGGGGGTTCAGCGTCCGCGAGCTGGCCGAGCTGACCGGGGTGAGCAAGGCGCTGATCTCGCAGATCGAGCGCGGCGTCGCCAACCCCACGATCGAGGTGCTGACCCGGCTGGCGGGGGCGCTGGAGCTCACCTTCGCCGAGCTGACCCGTACCCAGCTCGCCGAGCCCGAGGTGCTGCGCAGGAGCGAGGGCCTGCCGGTGGCGGTGGGCGACACGACCGTGCGCGGCCTGTTCGCCGCGGCCGACCGGCGGCGGTTCGAGCTGGCCGAGGGCGAGCTGCCGCCGCTGACGCGCAGCGCCAGGAGCGCCCACGGGCACGGGTCCCTGGAGCACGCCTACGTGGTGTCCGGCGAGGTGACGGTCGAGAGCGACACGTGGTCGGTGCGGCTGGGCGAGGGCGACGCGGTGCGGTTCGGGGCCGAGGTCGACCACGTCTACTCCACCGGCGAGCGCGGCTGCCGGATGCTCACGCTGATCTCCTACGACTAGCCGGGCCAGCGGCTGCTTCCGTCGGGCACGCTGGCCAGCAGCTCGCGGGTGTAGGGGTGGGCGGGGGCGTCCAGCACCCGGTCCACGTCGCCGGTCTCGACGCATTCGCCGGCCCGCAGCACGTACAGGCGGTCGGCGAGCTGGCGGACGACGGCCAGGTCGTGGGTGATGAACAGCAGGCCCATGCCCAGGCGTTCCTTGAGCCCGGCGAGCAGGGTGAGCACCTGCGCCTGCACGGAGACGTCGAGGGCGGAGACGGGTTCGTCGCAGACCAGCAGGCGGGGCTCGCCGGCCACGGCCCGCGCGATGGCCACGCGCTGGCGCTCGCCGCCCGACAGGCCGGCTGGGCGCTTGCGGGCGAGTGCCGGGTCGAGGCCCACCAGGCGCAGCAGCGCGCCGACGTCCGTGGGGCGTCCCTCGGCGGCGAGCGCCTCCTTGAGTGTCGCACCGACGGTACGCGCCGGGTTGAGCGTCGAGTACGGGTCCTGGAAGATCATCTGTGCCGTCCGGCGGGCCTGGCGCACCGCCTGGCGGGACAGGCGGGTGTGGTCGGAGCAGTCGAGCCCGTCGAGGGTGACGACGCCCGCGTCGGGCCGTTCCAGGCCGGTGACGCAGCGGGCCAGCGTGGTCTTGCCCGACCCCGACTCGCCGACGACGGCCACGACCTCGCCCGGCGCCACGGTCAGGTCCACACCGGCCAGGGCCGGCCGCGACGCGCCCGCGTACGTCTTGCGCAGGCCCGTCACCGCCAGCAGCGGCGCGGCGGCGGTGCGCGGCGGCGACGGCACGCCCGGCGGGGGCGGCGGCGCCTCGGGCAGCGCGGCGGCCCGTACGCAGGCCGACAGGCGAACCTCCGCGCCCGGCACCGGAACCAGGGCCGGGACGCCCGCCCGGCACTCCTCCCCCGCGTGCGCGCACCGGTCGGCGAACCCGCAGCGCCCGGCCACCGCGTCGTGGGCCGGCACCGAGCCCGGCACGGACGGGATGACCGGCAGCCGCCGGTCGGCGGGCGGCTCGGCGGCCAGCAGCGCCCGCGTGTACGGATGCCGCTGCTCCCTACGCAGCTCGGCGGCGCGCCCGACCTCCATGACCCGGCCCGCGTACATGACCACGACCCGGTCGCACATCGAGAACGCCAGCCGCAGGTCGTGGGTGATGAGCAGGAACGTCATGTCCCGTTCGCGCTGGATGCGACGGATGAGGGCGAGGACCTCGCGCTGCGTGGTGGCGTCGAGCGCGGTGGTCGGCTCGTCGGCCAGCAGGATCCGCGGCGCGGCGGCCAGCGCGCAGGCCAGGCCCACCCGCTGGCGCATGCCGCCGGAGAGCTGGAACGGGTAGCGGCCCGCCACCTCGCCCGGCAGGCCCACCTCGGCCAGCAGCCGCGGCACCTCGGTCTTCGGGTCGGCGCCGTCTGGCAGGCCGTCGGCGATCTGCTTGCCGGCCCTGCGCAGGGGGTTGAGCAGCGTGAACGGGTCCTGCATGAGCAGCGAGACCGTGCCGCCGCGCTGCCGCCGCCTGGCCCTGGGGTCGTCGTCGACCCGCCGCCCGTCGATCTCGACCAGGCCGGTGGACTCCAGCCCGGCGGGCAGCAGCCCGAGCAGCGCGCGGACGGTCAGCGACTTGCCCGAGCCGGACTCGCCCACGATCGCCACCGACTCGCCGGCGGCGACCTCGAAGGACACCTGCGACAGCAGCGTACGGCCGGTGTCCGGCTGCCGTACGGTCAGGTCGGCCACCCGCAGCATGGTCACCGGGCCCTCCGCTCGAAACGTTCGTGCAGCCAGTCGCCCACCAGGTTGAGCGCGGCGGCGGTGACGATCACGGCCAGGCCGGGCGCGATGACCGCCCACGGATTGGCCAGCAGCTGGGTGCGGTTGTCGGCCAGCGTACGCCCCCAGTCGGGCGATCCGGCCGGCACGCCCAGGCCGAGGAACGACAACGACGACAGGGAGACCAGGGCGAAGGCGAAGTTCAGGAACGCCGAGGCCAGGCTCACCGGGACGATGTTCGGCCAGATGTGCCGGGTCATGATCCGCCAGGACGACAGGTTCTTGAGCAGGGCCGCCTCGACGTAGGGCCGGTGCCGCTGCTCCAGGACCGCGCCGCGCACCACGCGGGTGTCGGTGGGCGCGAACAGCACCACCAGCACGGCGACGGCCAGGCCGTAACCGCCGCCCAGCACGCCCGCCACGACGATCGCGACCAGCAGCGCGGGCAGCGAGAACATCAGGTCGGCCCAGCGCATGACCAGGGTGTCCGTCCAGCCGCCGAAGTACCCGGCGGCCAGGCCGAGCAGGTTGCCGATCAGCATGGAGCCGGCGGCCACGGCGAACGCCCCCGGCACGGCGGTGCGGGCCCCCGCGACGAGCAGGCTCAGCACGTCGCGGCCCAGGTCGTCGGTGCCGAGCGGGTGGCCGGGGCCGGGCATGGAGATGCCGGTCATCAGGTCCTGCGCGGTGGCGCCGGTGACCAGCCAGGGCGCGAACGCGGCGGCGGCCACGACGACCGCGAGCACGGCCAGCGCCAGCGGCACGGCGATCGGGAACCGGCGGATCACGGCACGCCCGCGCGTACGGGCCGGCGCGGTCACGACGGGCCCCCGCCGAGCCGCACGCGCGGGTCGGCCACCGAGTAGGCGACGTCCACCAGCAGGTTGACGGCGGCGATCAGGAGGGTGAGCAGCAGCGCGAGCGCCTGCACCACCGGCACGTCCTTGAAGGTGACCGAGTCGACCAGCAGCGACCCGAGCCCCGGCAGCGCGAACGTGACCTCCACCAGCACGGTCCCGGCGAGCATGCCGGTGACGACGAGCCCGGCCGCGGTCAGGACCGGCACCAGCGAGTTGCGCATGGCGTAGCCGAGCACGACGGGCGCGCTCAGGCCGCGGGCGCGGGCGAAGACCACGTAGTCCTGGTCGAGCTCGCGGACGAGCGCGGCCCTGCTGAAGCGCAGCAGCATCCCGGCCGCCCCGGCCGCCAGCGCGACGGCGGGCAGCGTCAGGTGCCACAGCTCGCTCGCGAACCCCTCCCCCGTGCCGTAGACGGGGAACCAGCCGAGCCCCAGCGCGAACACCACGAGCAGCAGCAGGCCGACCGCGAACGGCGGCGCGCTGAGCCCCACCACCCCGGCGGTCACCACCAGGCGGTCGCTCGCCCGGCCCTTGCGCAGCGCGCCCAGCACGCCGAGCGGCAGGCCCGCCAGCGCGGCCAGCAGCGTGCCGTAGCCGGTCAGGACGAGCGTGCGCGGCAGGCGTTCGCCGAGCATCGCGGCGACCGGCTGGCCGGTCCTGATGGAGGTGCCGAGGTCGCCGCCGAGCACCCCGCCGAGCCAGCGCAGGTACTGGACGGCGACGGGGTCGTCGAGGTGGTAGCGGATGCGCAGGGCGGCGATCGTGTCGGCGGTGGCCGGACGGGTGCCGAGCAGGGTCTGCTGGATGTCGCCCGGGGCCAGGTAGAGCAGGCCGAACACGCCGGCCGACAGCAGCAGCACGACGGCCGCGGTGCCCGCGGACCTGCGCAGCAGGAACCCGGCCCAGCCCATCACAACACCCCGCCCCCGGTCAGCCAGCCGATCACGCGCTCCGCCGCGTCCCTGCGGTGGGCGGGCTCGACCAGCTCGTGACCCTCCCGAGGGTAGAGGACCAGCTGAGTGCTCACGCCCGCCGCCGACCAGGCACGATAGAGCTGTTCCGCCTGGCCGGGAGGGGTGGTGCGGTCGCGCTCGCCGTGCAGGATCAGGGTCGGGGTGGCGGCCTCGGCGGCCTTGGCGGCGTGGTGCACGGGTGAGCGGGCGGCCAGGCGTTCGCGTCCCTCGCTGGTGGCCGGGTCGGCGCCGGCGTGGTAGAGCGGGTCGAAGCCGCCCGCGAGGTTGCTGGCGGTGGAGAAGCTCAGCCAGTCGCTCACGCCGGACATGACGACGGCGGCGCGGAAGCGGTCGGTGCGGGTGACGGCCCAGGCGGTCAGGTAGCCGCCGTAGCTCAGGCCCATGACCGCGGTCCGGCCGGGGTCCGCGACGCCGGTGGCGACGAGGTGGTCCACGCCGGCCAGCACGTCGTCCAGGTCCGCCGCGCCGACCTGGCCGATGACCGCGCGGGCGTAGTCCTGGCCGCGGCCGCTGCTGCCCCTGGGGTTCGGCAGCAGGACGGCGGCGCCGGCGTGCGCGAGCGGCAGGGCGAGCTGGTTGGACTCGGCGGGCGCGAACGAGCTGGACCACAACCAGGTGGGCCCGCCGTGCACCATGACGACCAGCGGCCTGGGTCCCTCTCCGGCGCCGGGGGTGGTGAGCAGCAGGCCGCTGACCGGCAGGCCGTCGCGGCCCGTCCAGGTGATCTCCTCCTGGCGTGCCGCCAGCGCGGCCAGCCCGGCGTTGAGCGCGGTGACCGGACGCCAGTCGCCCTCCCTGAGGACGGCCACGGCGACCTCGGGCGGCTGCCCGGGGCTCTCCCAGCAGGCCGCGGCCACCGTGCCGGCGCGGTCCACGGACAGCGAGGGCTGGCCGTCGCGGCCACCCAGCGTCCCCCGCGCCGTCCAGCGGCTCAGGACGCGGCCGTCGGCGGCGCTGAGCACCCCGCCGTGCACGCCGGTGCCCGACCAGCCGGTGAACCACAGGGTGTCGTCGTCCAGCCAGCCGAGGTCGGTGACGTCGTCCAGGTCGCCCAGGTAGGCGACCTCCCCCGTGACCAGGTCGGCCCGCAGGACGCGGCCCGAGACGATCGACAGCCCCTCGACCACCACGGCGATCCGGCCGCCCGGGGCCAGCCGGGGCCGGGCGAGCTGCCAGGACGTGCGGTGCAACGTGCGCACCTCGCCGTCCTCGACCAGGTCGAGCCGGGGCCGGTAGTACCCGGCGGGCGTCTCGTCCGGCGAGGTCACGGCCAGGGCGCGGCCTGCGCGCCAGTCGGCGTCCCACACGGTCAGGCCGGGCAGCGCGAGCTCGCGCGGCCGGTCGTCGCCGATCTCGAACCAGGCCAGGCGGCGCAGCCGGCCGCCCGGCGTCAGGACGAAGGGGTCGGACGGGTCGTGCACGCGCAGGCCCAGGTGGCTGCCGTCGCGCTCGCTGCCGGGGTCGGCCAGCCGGACCAGGACGGTGCCGTCCGCGCCGGGGATCAGGTCCTCGATCTCGCCGTCCACGCGGGCCCGCCAGCCGTCGACGGCCAGCTCGGACGGCGACGGCGTGCGCAGCAGCCGCCCGTCGGGCAGCCACCGGACCGGGCCGTGGCAGTCGCCCGCGGCCTCCATGGCGCCGTCGAGCCCGACGACGTACGCGACGCCGTCGATCACGCAGGCGACGCGGTCGCCGCCGGGGTGCAGCGACACCGACTCGGGATAGCGCATCCCGGCCAGCGCCTGATGCACGTCGATGGGGTCGCGCGTCCCGTCCGTCCGGTTCGCGTAGGTGAGGTCGGTCGGGTCGATGGGGCGGGTGGGGCCGGTCGGGTCGGTGGGGTCGGTCATCAGCGTGCGGCCACCTTCGTCGCCCACGGGCCGACGAAGAAGTAGGGCCCGAAGCCCTCGGCGGCGACCGCCCTGCCGAACGCGGTGGCCGCCTCGCCCCACCACAGCGGCTGGTACGGCACGTCCGCCGCCGCCCTGACCAGCGCCTGGCCGAGCAGCTTGCCCCGGGCGGCGTCGTCGGTGCCCGCCTTGGCCCGGTCCAGCAGGCCGGTCACCTCGGCGTTGTCGTACTCGGCGATGTTGGTGCCGTTCTCGCCGGTGGCGCCGCCGTGCAGGAGCTGCTGGACGTACTCGGCGGGGTCGCCGGTGGTGGCGAAGTACCAGCCGAGGTAGACGCCGGAGCCGTGCTTGCCGAGGTCGGCGATCCACTGTTCGAGCGGCACCTCCTTGACCTCCAGCGTGATGCCGATGGTCTTGAGGTTCTCGGCCAGGGTGAGCGCCGCCCGCCCGAGCTGCGGGCCGCTGCTCGGGTACGTGAGCGTGTCGGCGAACCCCTGCGGCGTGGCCGACTTCGCCAGCTCGGCCTTGGCCTGGGCCAGGTCGAAGCCGTACTGGGGGATGGCCGCGTACAGCGCGGTGACCTCGGCCTCGGCCAGCACGCCGCCCCACTGGGCCGGGTCCGGGATGACGGTGGCGACCTTGCCGTGGCCGCGCAGCACGCTCCTGACGATGCCCTCCCGGTCCACGGCGTGGGCGACGGCCCGGCGCACGTGCACGTCGTCCCAGGGCTTCTTGGCCGTGTTGAAGGCCAGCGTGACCAGCGAACGGTCGGCGGCGGTCAGCACCTGCGCGCCGGGCACGGCCTTCCACTGGTCGATCTGCTCGGCCGGCACGTTGAGCGCGACGTCCACGTTGTCGCCGCGCATGGCCAGCAGCCGCGTGGACTCCTCGGGGATGAAGTCGATCCTGATCTGCCGGAAGGCCGGCTCGCCGCCCCGGTAGGCGTCGTTGCGCTCCAGCGTGACGTGCGAGTCGGGGGCGAACTCGGCCACCTTGTACGGCCCCGTCCCCAGCAGCTTGCCCTCCGGCGTGCCGATGCGCTCGCCGGTGGCCTCGATGAACTTCGCGCTGGTCACCAGCAGCGTGCCGGGCGTGGGCACCCACGCGAACGCCGCGTCGGGGCTCTTGAGCCTGATCGTCACCTCGGCGTCGCCGGTGGCCTCGATCGTGTCCACGTTGGCGTAGGCGTAGGCGAAGGCGGTGGTCGAGCCCTTCTTGGCGTGCAGGTTCAGGCTGGCGACCACGTCGGCGGCGGTGAGCGGGCTGCCGTCGGAGAACGTCACGCCGGGGCGCAGCTTGTAGACGTAGGTGGTGGCGTCCTTCCTGGCCCAGGACTCGGCCAGGGACGGCTGGAGGCTGCCGTCCGGGCCGACGCCGACCAGGGACTCCTGCACGAGGAGGGCGACGACGTAGTTCATGATGCCCGCCTCCTTGGCCGCGTCCAGCGACCCGATGGAGGAGGGCAGCGCGACGCGCAGGACGTCGAGGCTCTTCTTGGCGGCCGTCCCGGCCTCCTGCTCGGCCGGCCCGCACGCCGACAGCAGGCCGGGCAGCACGGCGAGCGCCCCCGCGAAGGCGGCGGACCGCAGGACAGAACGCCGGGAGACAGGCAGATCGGTCACCGGGGGACCCTACTTTCACACGACCGGCCAACCCGCCTAGCTGCAGTGTCTACCGGTAAACTCCATTTGGCACACGAGAGTATTCGGCGCCTGCGCCACCAGTCAAACCCACCTATCGAATCGGAAATACATGATCACCGTGTACAGCGCTCCCTGGTGCGGTCACTGCCACCGGCTGAAGACGCAGCTCTCCCGCGCCGGCATCCCGTACACCGAGATCGACGTGGACGAGACCCCCGGCGCCGTCGACCTCATCGCCGAGCTCAACGGCGGCTCCTGGCTCATCCCCACGGTCGTCTTCCCGGACGGCTCTGCCCTGGTCAACCCCGGCGTGGAGGAGGTGCGGGCGCGGCTCGGCGCCTCCTGAGGGCCGGCGTTCTCAGCGCATCCTGAGGGCCGGCGTTCTCAGCGCATCCTGAGGGCCAGCATGAAGTCGACCCGCTCGTCCCAGGAGTTGAGCGACCTGCCGGTCAGCTCCTCGATCCGGCGCATCCGGTAGCGCAGCGTGTTGACGTGCACGTGCAGGCGCTCGGCCGTGGCCGCCCACGAGCCCGACTCCTCCAGGTACGCCTGCAACGTCTCCAGCAGGTCCGTCTGGTTGGCCGCGTCGTACGACTCCAGCCGCCCCAGCAGCCGCGACCGGAACGCCCGCCGCAGCTCCCCCGGGATGGCGGCCAGCAGCGTGCGGTGGGAGCTGACGTCGTCGCCGGTGATCACGCTGACCCGGTCGCCGCTCAGGCCGGCCAGCGTGAGCGCGTGCCTGGCCTCCTCGATCAGGCTGCTCAGCGCCGCCGGGCCGGTCGTCACGCTGCTCACCCCGAGCGTGATGCGGCCCTGACCGAGCCCCGCCTCCAGGGTGCGCGCGCCCCTGAGCACGTGGGCCGTCAGCTCGTCGGCCGTGTTGCCCGCCAGCGGGACGAGCGCGACCGCCTCGGCGGGGCCGGTGGCCGTGACGATGCCGGGCGCCAGCGGCCGCAGCAGCTCGTCCAGGACGGGCACGGCGACCTCGCCGCCGCCGCCGTCGAGCCGCGCCGACAGGGCGACGGCCAGCAGGCCGTGCTCGGTCTCCACGTGCAGCGTGTGCAGCCGCGACACCACGCCGGGCAGCGCCGCGTCGCCCGACTCCAGCAGCGTCAGGAGCTGGTCGAGCACCCGCCGCTCGATGCGCTGCGCCGCCTCCAGCCGCGAGCGCTCCAGCGCCACCAGCGCGGCCAGCTCGACGACCAGGTCCTCGTTCTCGCCCTGCACCTGCTCGCCCGCGTACGCCAGGAACCAGTTGGCGATGCGGTGCGGCGCCCCCTTGCTGACCGGGAACACCGACAGCGTCGTGCCGTCCTCCTGCGTCACCATCCCCGGCAGGAACCGCGCGGTCAGGAACGTGTGCGCCAGCCGCAGCCGGGCCGTGGCGTCCAGCGGCTGGGAGCCGACGACCACCCGGCCCGTTGGCGAGAGCACCCAGCAGGGCACGTCCAGCTCGCCCGCCACCGCCGTGACGAGCTTGGTGAGGCTGCCGCCGTCGACCAGGGTGCTGGCCAGCCGCCTGCGGGCGGCGTACGCGGGCCGCGGCGGCGTGCCCAGCTCGGCGATCAGCGCCCGCAGGACGTGCTCGGTGAGCTGGCTGAACGGCACGTCCACCGGCAGGGTGAGCAGCGGCAGCCCGGCCTCGGCGCAGGCGTCGATCAGGTCGGCCGGCGGCACCTTGAGCGCGGTGCCGGCGACCAGCGCCGCCACGTCCCCGAGCTTGGCGACGAAGTCGCGCGAGGAGGCCGGGCCGGTGTGCCAGGTCAGCTCGGTGAGCACCAGCTCGCCCGCCTTGACGAACATGGCCGGGTCGGGCAGGTCGGTCGTGGTGACGCCGCGTACGCGCCGGTCGAGCAGGTCGTGCCCGGTCAGCACCTTCAGGGCCAGCTGACCGGCCTGGAGAAGGTCCCTCAACCGCATGGCCAGCCTTCCCGGCGCCAGGCCGCGTCCCAGAACATCCACTCGTAGCGGGCCGTGGTGAGCGCGCGGTCGAGCAGCCGCAGCCGCTCCTCGCCGGCCGGCGCCAGCCCGTCGAGCAGGTCGAGCACCCCGGCCACGGTCTCCTGGTAGCCCTCGCCGCCGTAGGTGTCGATCCACCAGGCGTACAGCGGGTCGGGCGAGGACCGGCCGAGCAGGGTCTCGCCGACCCGGGCGTAGATCCAGTAGCAGGGCACGATCGCGCCCAGCGCCTCCGGGAACGTGCCCAGCGAGCACGTACGCACCAGGTACGAGGTGTATCCGACCGTCGTGGGCCCGGCGGGCGTCTTGCGCGCGTCGGCCTCGTCCAGCCCGAACGCGGCCAGCAGCTCCACCACCAGGCTGTGCTCCACCTCGACGGTCATGGCGGCGTCGCGGGCGAACCGCTGCACGCCGGACGGCTCCGGCGAACGCGCCGCGCACGCCGCCAGCGCCCTGGCGTAGTCGGGCAGGAAGTGCGCCTCCTGCACCACGTAGTGGCGGAACGCCTCCCGCGGCAGGGAGCCGTCGGTCAGCCCCGACAGGAACGGGTGGGCCAGGATCTGGTCGTACACACCGCCGACTACCTGCCACAACTCATCACGAAACCGGCTCACCCGCCCAGGCTATCGGCGCATCACGACCCGCGGCGCCACCTCGATGCCCAGCTCGCGCTCGTGTTCCACCAGCGCACGCAGCTCCGGGCCCCACTCGGCCTCGGGCAGCACCGCGAAGCCGTGCCGCTCGTACCAGGGGGCGTTCCAGGGCACGTCGCGGAACGTCGTCAGCGTGACCGCCGGGGCCCCGACCGCCCGCGCGTGGTCGGCCACCGCCTCGATCAGCCGCCCGCCGATGCCCTGCCGCATGTGGTCGGGATGCACCGCGAGCTGGTCGAGATGCAGGTTGCCGTCGACCCGGCCGATCATCGCGAACCCCACCGGCGGGTCGCCCTCGACCAGCACCGAGGCCGCGTCCGTGACCTCCTCGACCATGGTCGTGCCCGGCGGGAAGACTATGCCGACCTGCTCGAACAGCTTGTCGGCGGCCAGTTCCACGGAGATCAGCCCGGCCAGCTCGTCCGGGTCGGCCCATCGCACCATGACGACACGGTCTCATGTTTCGGGTGGACCACGCCGCTGGTATTAGTGTTGATGATCGTAGGCCCGGCTGTGCGGAGCCGGGACCCTCTCCTCACGACGTGCCCATGACCCCGGTCACACGCGGTCATGGGCACGTCGTGCAGCGGTCACAGGTCGAGCAGGGGCTCCAGGCCCACGGTGAGGCCGGGCAGCTCGCGCACCCGGCGCACGCCCAGCAGCACGCCAGGCGTGAACGCCGACCTGCTCATCGTGTCGTGCCGGATGGTGAGGATCTCGCCGTCGCCGCCGAGCAGCACCTCCTGGTGGGCGATCAGCCCGGACAGGCGCACCGCGTGCACGTGCACCCCGCCCACGTCGGCGCCGCGGGCGCCGTCGAGGGCGGTGCTGGTGGCGTCGGGCATCCCGCCGAGCCCGGCCTTGCCGCGCGCCTCGGCCACCAGCTCAGCGGTACGCCGGGCGGTGCCCGAGGGGGCGTCGGCCTTGTTCGGGTGGTGCAGCTCGATGATCTCGACGGACTCGAAGTGGCGGGCCGCCTGCTGCGCGAAGTGCATCATGAGCACGGCCGCGATGCCGAAGTTGGGAGCGATCAGGCAGTTGACGCCCGGCGAGCGCTCCAGCCACCCCCGCACGGTCTCCAGCCGGCCGGCGTCGAACCCCGTGGTGCCCACCACCGGGTGCACGCCGTGGGCGATGGCCCATTCCAGGTTGCCCATGACCACGTCGGGATGGGTGAAGTCGACCACCACCTCGGCGCCTTCGAGCCCCTCGACGGGATCGTCCTTGTCGAGCGCGGCCACCAGCTCCAGGTCGTCCGCCGCCTCGACCGCCCTGCACACCTCGACGCCCACGCGACCACGCGCGCCCAGCACACCAACCCTGATCACGCCCCAACCCTATTACGCCCGCCACCCCCTCCCAAGCACCCCCCGAACCGAGAAGGGGGAGAGCGGAACCCCGCTCTCCCCCTCGAAAACAGCCCCGGCCAGGGCGAACCCCGTCAGGCGATGGCCTCCGAGAAGTCCTTGTCCCCGTACGGCCCGATGACGGCCAGTGTGAGCGGCCGGTTCAGGACGTCACGGGCGACCTCCCCGATCTCGTCGGGGGTGACCGCCTCGATCCGGGCCAGCACCTCGTCGACCGACATCAGCTCGTCGTAGACCAGCTCGTTCTTCCCGATCCGCGACATGCGCGACCCGGTGTCCTCCAGCCCCAGCACGAGCCCGCCGCGCATCTGCCCCTTGCCGCGCATGATCTCGTCGGCGGTGATCCCCTCGGCCACCACCCGGGACACCTCGTCCCGGCAGATCTTGAGCACGTCGTCGATCTTCGAGGGCAGGCAGCCCACGTAGATCCCGAACTGCCCGGTGTCGGCGTAGGCCGAGGTGTAGCTGTAGGCCGAGTAGGCCAGCCCGCGCTTCTCCCTGATCTCCTGGAAGAGCCGGGAGGACATGCCGCCGCCCAGCGCGGCGTTGAGCACGCCGAGCGCGAACCTGCGGTCGTCGGTGCGGGACATGCCGGTCGTGCCGAGCACCAGGTTGGCCTGCTCGGTCGGCCGGTCCAGCACCCTGACCCCGGAACGGGTCTCGGCGCCCGGACCGCTGGTGCGCGGCGGGGCGAACTCGTAGGGGCCCTCCAGCGCGCCCGCCCGCTCGTACGCGCGGGCGACCAGCTCGACGACCTCCTCGTGCCGCACGTTGCCCGCCACCGACACCACCGTGGTACGCGGCCGGTAGTACCGGTGGTAGTACTCGGCGATGCGCTCACGGCCCAGGGCGTTGATCGAGTCGACCGTGCCCAGGATGGGCCGGCCGATCGGCGAGTCACCGTAGAGAGCCGCGGCGAACTGCTCGTGCACCACGTCGGACGGGTCGTCGTCGTGCATGGCGATCTCTTCCAGGATCACCCCGCGCTCGGACTCGACGTCCTCGTCGGTGATCAGCGAGCTGGTCACCACGTCGGCGAGCACGTCGACCGCCACGGGCAGGTCCTCGTCGAGGACCCGCGCGTAGTAGCAGGTGTACTCCTTGGCGGTGAAGGCGTTGATCTCGCCGCCGATGCCCTCGATGGAGGCCGAGATCTCCATCGCGTCCCGCGTGGGCGTGCCCTTGAACAGCAGGTGTTCGAGGAAGTGGGTGGCCCCCATGTGCTCGGGGGCCTCGTCACGCGAGCCGATGCCGACCCACATGCCGACCGCGACGCTACGCACGGTCGGCATGGTCTCGGTCACCACACGGAGCCCGCCCGGCAGGACGGTGCGCCTGACGACCCCGGCTCCGTCCTTGCCGGGGTGCAGCGTGGTGGTCATCACGAGGCCTCCTGCTTCGGGGGTGCCGAGAACTGTGGTTGCGCGGTCACGAGTTGCGGTCGTCGCCCTCGTTGGGGCGGCTGGTGCGCACGCGGGTCCGGGTGCGGCGCGGCCGCTCCGGCTTGTCCTCGGCGGCGGCGGAGTCGGCCTCGGGCGCGGGAGCCTCGCCGTCCTCGGCGCCGGCCGCGGCCTTGGCCTCCTTCTCGGCGGCCTCCTTCTCGATGACCTCGACGGGCACGAGGGAGAGCTTGCCCCGGCCGTCGATCTCGGCGATCTCGACCTGGATCTTCTCGCCGACGCCCATGACGTCCTCGACGTTCTCGATGCGCTTGCCGCCGTGCAGCTTGCGGATCTGGGAGACGTGCAGCAGGCCGTCCTTGCCGGGCATGAGCGAGATGAACGCGCCGAAGGCCGCGATCTTGACGACCGTGCCCAGGTAACGCTCGCCGACCTCGGGCATGTGCGGGTTCGCGATGCCGTTGATCGCCGAACGGGCCGCCTCGGCGGAGGGCCCGTCGGTGGCGCCGATGTAGATCGTGCCGTCGTCCTCGATGGTGATCTCGGCGCCCGTGTCGTCCTGGATCTGGTTGATCATCTTGCCCTTCGGGCCGATGACCTCGCCGATCTTGTCGACCGGGACCTTGATCGTGATGATGCGCGGCGCGGTCGGGTTCATCTCCGCCGGGGAGTCGATCGCCTCCTGCATCACGTCGAGGATCGCCAGGCGGGCGCCCTTGGCCTGCTTCAGCGCGGCGGCCAGCACGGAGGCGGGGATGCCGTCGAGCTTGGTGTCGAGCTGCAGGGCGGTGATGACGTCCTTGGTGCCGGCGACCTTGAAGTCCATGTCGCCCATGGCGTCCTCGGCGCCGAGGATGTCCGTCAGCGTGACGTAGCTGCCGCCCTCGCTGATCAGGCCCATCGCGATGCCGGCGACCATCTCCCTGAGCGGCACACCGGCGTCCAGCAGCGCCATCGTGGACGCGCAGACCGAGCCCATCGAGGTGGAGCCGTTGGAGCCGAGGGCCTCGGAGACCTGGCGGATGGCGTACGGGAACTCCTCGCGCGAGGGCAGCACCGGGATGAGCGCCCGCTCGGCCAGCGCGCCGTGACCGATCTCGCGGCGCTTGGGCGAGCCCACGCGGCCCGTCTCACCGGTGGAGTACGGCGGGAAGTTGTAGTTGTGCATGTAGCGCTTGGTCCGCTCGGGGTTGAGCGTGTCGATGTTCTGCTCCATGCGCAGCATGTTCAGCGTGGTGATGCCCAGGATCTGGGTCTCGCCGCGCTCGAACAGGGCCGAGCCGTGCACCCGGGGCACCACGTGGACCTCGGCCGACAGGGCGCGGATGTCCTTGGTGCCGCGGCCGTCGATGCGGACGCCCTCCTTGACGACCCGCTCGCGCATGAGCTTCTTCATCACCGAGCGGAACGCGGCGGAGATCTCCTTCTCGCGCCCCTCGAACTCGGGCAGCAGCCGCTCGGCGGCCAGCGCCTTGACCTTGTCGAGCTCGGTCTCGCGCTCCTGCTTGCCGGCGATGGTCAGCGCGGCGGCCAGCTCGGTCTTGATCGCGGCCTCGACCGCGTTGTAGACGTCGTCCTGGTAGTCGAGGAAGACCGGGTACTCGGCGGTCTCCTTGGCGGCGACCTGCGCGATGCGGGACTGCGCCTCGCACAGCACCTTGATGAACGGCTTGGCGGCCTCAAGACCCTGCGCGACGGTCTCCTCGGTCGGCGCGACCGCGCCGTCGGCGACCAGCTTGAGCGTGTCCTTGGTGGACTCGGCCTCGACCATCATGATCGCGACGTCGCCGTCGTCGAGCAGGCGGCCCGCCACGACCATGTCGAACGTGGCCCGCTCCAGCTCGGGGTGCGTCGGGAAGGCCACCCACTGGCCCTCGATCAGCGCGACCCGCACGCCGCCGATCGGGCCGGAGAACGGCAGCCCGGCGAGCTGCGTGGACAGCGAGGCGGCGTTGATGGCGACCACGTCGTAGAGGTGGTCGGGGTTGAGCGCCATGACCGTGGCGACGACCTGGATCTCGTTGCGCAGGCCCTTGACGAACGACGGGCGCAGCGGCCGGTCGATCAGGCGGCAGGTCAGGATCGCGTCCTCGGACGGACGGCCCTCACGGCGGAAGAACGAGCCGGGGATGCGGCCCGCGGCGTACATGCGCTCTTCGACGTCGACCGTGAGGGGGAAGAAGTCGAAGTTCTCCTTGGGAGCCTTGGACGCGGTGGTGGCCGAGAGCACCATCGTGTCGTTGTCGAGATAGGCGACGGCGGAACCCGCCGCCTGGCGCGCGAGACGACCGGTCTCGAACCGGACCGTGCGCGTGCCGAAAGAGCCGTTGTCAATGACGGCTTCAGCGGTGTGGACACCCTCCACGGGGGACCTCCTTGTGGTCGGTCACCCGCGCCCTCTTTTCTCACCGGCACCCTCGTGCCTATGAAAGGACCCGCTCGTCAGACCGCCGCCCATCCGTCGTGCCCGGTGGCACGGTGGCGGAGATCCATCAGCGTGTCTCCCCATAGAAGGTGCAGCGCCGGTCTTCGATCGAAGCGCCCGGTCATTCTTACCGGAAGCCACTACCGAGGACCGGCCCGCAGGCGTCGCGGGTCGCATGGTGCTGAATCGGACGCGGGGGCTGTGTGTCTCGGATATTCAGTTGTACGCCGACGGCGCGGCGCTCGTGTGTGCTCCTACCCACATGGGCGGAGCCATATGAGAAGGGAGCGGCGCCGCGCGCCGCTCCCTTTCATGTTATCGGCGCAGACCGAGTCGCTCGATGAGCGAACGGTAACGCTGGATGTCGACCTTCTGCAGGTACTTCAGCAGACGACGCCGGCGACCGACGAGCAGAAGCAGGCCACGACGGCTGTGGTGGTCGTGCTTGTGCGTCTTCAGGTGCTCGGTGAGCTCGCTGATGCGCTTGCTGAGCAGCGCGATCTGCACCTCGGGCGAACCGGTGTCGCCTTCGGCCGTCGCGTACTCACTGATGATGGTCTTCTTGGCAGCGGTGTCGAGGGACACGGCTCTCCTTCGATCTACGGACACGCGCGAATGAGATGAGAGTGCGAACGACCGTGCGTGCCTACAGTCGCCGCGTGAAGGCCGTCATGGGCAGCGCAGCAGCGCCACCGTCACAGAGCCGACATGCAAGGTTACCATCGGAGTCAAGCGTTCCGCGCCCACAAGGGCCTCGCACCTGATGTCACGACGTGATGCGGCGGGCGGCGTCGACGTCGGCGTGGATCTGGTCGATCAGCGCCTCGATCGACTCGAAGCGGGTGTTGCCCCGCAGCCGGGCGGCGAACTCCACCGCCACGTGCACCCCGTAGAGCTCCAGGTCGTCGCGGTCGAGCGCGTACGCCTCCACGGTACGCGGCACGCCCTCGAACGTCGGGTTCGTGCCCACCGAGATCGCCGCCGGCCACCGCTCGCCCTCGTACGGCGCGGGCAGGTTGGCCACCGGGACGCACTCCAGCCACCCCGCGTAGACCCCGTCGGCCGGGATGGCCGTCTGCTGCGGCGTCTCGACGTTGGCGGTCGGGAAGCCGAGCTGCCGCCCCCGCTGGTAGCCGCGCACCACCACGCCCTCCACCCGATGCGGACGGCCCAGCTCGGCGGCGGCCCCCTCGACGTCACCGGCGACGATCCGCTCGCGCGCGGAGGTCGAGGAGACGCCGTCGAGCAGGGGCACCACCTCGACCTCGAAGTCGTACTTGTCGCCCAGCGTGCGCAGCGTCTCGACGTCGCCGACGGCGTGGTGCCCGAACGTGAAGTCCGCCCCGACCACGACCACCGCCGCCCCGAGGCGTTCACCCAGCACGCCCTGGGCGAAGTCGTCGGGGCTCGTCCTGGACAGGTCGAGGGTGAACTCCACCACCTCGACGTCGTCGATGCCCAGCTCGGCCAGCAGCTCGGCGCGCCGCTTGAGCGTGGTCAGCCGCGCCCGCCGGGTGCCCGGCCGCACCACCTCGTCGGGATGCGGCTCGAACGTGACCGCCACGCTGCGCGCCCCTCGCTCGCGGGCCAGCTCGACCGTCCGCTCGATCACCTTGCGATGCCCGCGATGGACCCCGTCGTACACGCCGATGGTCACCACAGACCCTCTCGAACCCCGCACGCTAGGCCCCATTCGTTCGTGGCAGATCAATCCGACACAAGCCTGCCATGCACCTCCCGCTCACCTCCAATCGAGGGGCGGAGCGCGGTATTCCCGCAAGTAGGATGAGCCATCATGCCTCGATACGCGCTCCTGATCCTGCCCGCCTTCAACCGGGTCTACGGCGAGAGCTCCCCACGTCTGACCAGGGGCGAGCTGGCCGTCTTCAGCGACCACGCCATCGAGAACACCGTGCTGGACAGCGCGGAGACCACCATCGGCGGCGTCCCGTACATCACGTTCGAGACCGCCGAGCCGCTGTCGGAGCCCGACGTCGCGCTGCTGTCCAACCTGTCCTCCGTCTACGCGGTCTTCGGCGTCGAGGGCGACCTGCTGCGCCCGCTGGCCATGCGCCCCCTCGACCGGCTGAGCAGCGACCTGCTGACCATCCAGAAATACGCCGGCAAGACCAACGAGCACTTCACCAAGCTGCTGCTCAACGTCACCGTGCTCGCCTCCGACCGGCCCATGTCCGGGAAGTTGTCGGTGTTCGACCCGATGTGCGGCCGCGGCACCACCCTCAACCAGGCCCTCATGTACGGCTACGACGCCTACGGCCTCGACGTCGACGGCAAGGACTTCGAGGCGTACACGACGTTCATCAAGACCTGGCTGCGCAACAAGCGGCTCAAGCACACCGCCGAGACCGTGCCGGTGCGGCGGGCGCGGGCGCTGGTGGGGCGGCGGCTCAACGTCACGTTCGGGGTGTCGAAGGAGGCCGTCAAGGCGGGCGACGTGCAGCAGCTCGCCGTGGTCAACGCCGACACGCTCAAGAGCCGCGAGTTCTTCAAGCCCCGCACGTTCGACGTCGTCGTGACCGACGCCCCCTACGGCGTCCAGCACGGCAGCAAGGGCGGCGGCGGCCTGTCCCGCAGCCCGCTGGAGCTGCTCAGGCAGGCCGTGCCGGTCTGGGCCGAGCTGCTGCGCCCCGGCGGCGCGATGGGCATCTCCTGGAACACCTACGGCGGCAAGAGCGCCGAGCTGGCCGCGATCCTCACCGGCGCGGGCCTGGAGGTCATGGACTACCCCGACTTCGAGCACTGGGTCGACCAGGCGATCGTCCGCGACATCCTGGTCGCCCGCAAACCCGCCTGACAAGCGACGGCGTCGCGGCTCAGCCCGCGAACACGGCCAGGGGCCTGGCGATCCGGCCCTGCTCCTCCACCAGCGCCAGCAGCTCGCCCGCCGGCCCGAACACGCCGATCGGCCCGTCCCCGAGCCCGGCCGCGGGCAGCCGGCCGCCGTGGCCGATCACGCGCGCCTCCTCGGCGGTCACGTCCCGGCGCGGGAAGGCCGCCGACACCGCCTCGCCGATGGGCAGCACCACGCACTCCTCGGCGAGCTGGTCGATGCTGCGGGCCAGCGACAGGTCATAGGGGCCGACCCGGGTCCGGCGCAGGCTCGTCAGGTGGCCGCCGACGCCGAGCGCGGCCCCGAGGTCGCGGGCCAAAGCCCGGATGTAGGTGCCGCTGGAGCAGGTGACGACCGCGTCGACGTCCACGACGTCGCCGGCAGCCCTGATGTCGAGCACGTCGAAGCCGTACACGGTCACGGGCCGGGCCGCGAGCGCGACCTCCTCGCCGGCGCGGGCCATCTTGTACGCCCGCTGCCCGTTGACCTTGATGGCGCTGACCTGCGGCGGCACCTGCATGATGGCGCCGGTGAGCGCCTCGACGCCCTTGTGCACCTCGGCCGCGCCCACCTGCGCCGCCGACGCCGTGGCCACGGTCTCGCCCTCGGCGTCGTCGGTGTTGGTGGACACGCCCAGCCGGATCGTGGCCTCGTAGACCTTCTCGGTCAGCGCCAGGTGCCCGAGCAGCCGGGTCGCCTTCTCCACCCCGATCACCAGCACGCCCGTGGCCATCGGGTCGAGCGTGCCGGCGTGCCCGACGCGGCGGGTGCCCGCGATGCGCCGCATCTTGGCCACCACGTCGTGCGAGGTCCACTCGCCCGGCTTGTCGACGATGATCAGACCGCTCTCGGCCATCCAGCCTTCCCCAGCTCTCGTCTGAACTTGGCCATGGTCTCCTCCACGCTGTCGTAGGAGGTGAACCCGGCCGCGTTGTGATGTCCGCCGCCGCCCAGCGCGGCGCACACGGCCGCCACGTCGACCCCGCCCTTGGACCTGGTCGACACCTGCCAGTCGCCGTGGTCGTCCTCCTTGAGCACGACCGCGACCTCGGCCTCGTCGGTACGGCGGACGATGTCGATCATGCCCTCGATCTCCGAGTACGGCAGCCCGTACGCGGCCCGGTCGACCCGCGGCACGTACGTCCAGACCATCGAGCCCTCCAGCTGCACCCGGTCGAGCGCCCTGGCCAGCACCTTGAGGTAGCCGAACGGCGAGCGGTCCCACAGCTCGCGGGCGATCTC
Source organism: Nonomuraea sp. NPDC049637 (assembly GCF_040675235.1). Lineage (NCBI taxonomy): Bacteria > Bacillati > Actinomycetota > Actinomycetes > Streptosporangiales > Streptosporangiaceae > Nonomuraea > Nonomuraea sp. NPDC049637. The sequence goes on along the minus strand of NZ_JBFAOM010000011.1, from coordinate 129,729 downwards.
GTCGGTGTGCAGGCCCGTGGCCACCAGCCGGGACGCCATCCGGTGCACGGCCGGCGTGGTGGAGGCGTACCGGAAGGAGCCCGTGTCGGTCACCAGGCCGGTGTACAGGCAGGTGGCGATGTCCCGGTCGAGGCTGCCGCCGAGCCGGTAGATGAGCTGCTCGGCCAGCATGGCCGTGGCCGCCGCCCGCGGGTCGATGAGGCTGTGCGTGCCGAACCCGGCGTTGGACGGGTGATGGTCGATCACGATGACCTCCTCCGCCCTGGCCGCGTTGGGGCTGAGCAGGCCCAGCCGCTCGAACGTGGAGGAGTCGAAGGTGATCATCAGCGCCGGGGCCTCGGGATAGTCGGCCGGCGGGCACAACATCTCCTGCCCCGGCAGGAACCGCAGGATCCGCGGGACCGCGAAGTACTGGTCACCGAAGGAGGCCACGACCCGCTTGCCGATCGAGCGCAGCACGTAACCGACGGCCAGCATCGAGCCGAGCGCGTCGCCGTCGGGCGACACATGACAGGCCAGGGCGACCTCGTCGACCTGGCCGATGAGCTGGACCGCGCGCTCCCAGGCGGCCTCGGGGATGTCCGTGGCCTCCTGGGAGGGCTGCTCGGCTCGGGCGCGCACGTGCGACGTCACGCCTGGTCGTCCTCACCCTCATCGGGCTTCTTGTAGGGGTCGGCCTCGCCGGCGTAGGCCGCGCCCTCGGCCCGGCGCGCCACCTCGGCGTCCCGCGCCCTGGCGGCGTTGATCAGGTCGTCGAGCTGGCGGGCGCTGTCGGGCAGCGGGTCGTGCCGGAACGTCAGCGTCGGGGTGAAGCGCACGCCGGTCTGGCGGCCCACCTCGGCGCGGATGATGCCCTTGGCGCTCTCCAGGGCGGCCGCGCTGTCGGACCGCTCCGCGTCGGAGCCGAACACCGTGTAGAACACCGTCGCCTCACGCAGGTCGGCCGTGATCCGCGTGTCGGTCACGGTGACGAAGCCCAGGCGCGGGTCCTTGATCCGGCGCTCCAGCATCTCGGCGACGATCTGCTGGATGCGGTCGGCGAGCTTGCGCGCTCGTGCGGCATCCACCATGTTCGCTCCCCCTCACGCACGACCTGGCCGTGCTGTCGTTCAATCTTCGTCGTTGTAGAGGCGCTGTCTGGCTGACAGCAACTCGATCTCAGGGCGGAAGGCCACCATCCGCTCGCAGGCGTCCATCACCTCTTTGCAGTTACCCGCGGAGGCGGAGATCACCGCGACGCCCACCTCGCACCTGCGATGCAGGTCAAGATGACCGGTCTCGGCCACCGCGATGGACGGGTAACGTCGCTGCAGCTCGGCGATCAGAGGCCGGACGACAGAGCGCTTCTGCTTCAGCGAACGCACGTCGCCGAGCAGGATGTCCAGGGTCAGAGCACCCACATACATCGTGTGAAACCACCGCTTGGCCTGGTGGGGTGGAAGCACGACCGGCCCGCTGCGGTGGGAAGGGGGCCCGGGCGTGCGAGAGGCGCCCGGCGGAGGTTCCGCCGGGCGCCCGGCCGCGGGTCAGGCCCGCGGCTTCTCCCGCATCTCGAACGTCTCGATCGTGTCGTCGATCCGGATGTCGTTGTAACCGACACCGATGCCGCACTCGAAGCCCTCGCGGACCTCGGTGGCGTCATCCTTGAAGCGACGCAGGGACGAGACGGTCAGGTTGTCGGCGATGACGACGCCATCGCGGATCACCCTGGCCTTGCTGTTGCGGACGATCGTGCCGGAGCGGACCAGCGAACCGGCGACGTTGCCGATCTTCGGCACCTTGAAGACCTCGCGGACTTCGGCGGTGCCCATCTGGACCTCTTCGAACTCGGGCTTGAGCATGCCCTTGAGCGCCGCCTCGATCTCCTCGATCGCCTGGTAGATGACCGAGTAGTAGCGGATGTCGACGCCCTCGCGCTCGGCCAGGTCGCGCGCCCGAGGCTCGGGGCGCACGTTGAAGCCGATGATGACCGCGTTGTCGTCGGCGACGGCCAGGTTGACGTCGTACTCGGTGATGGCGCCGACCGCGCGGTGCAGGACACGGAGCCTGACCTCGTCGCCGACGTCGATCTTGAGCAGGGCGTCTTCCAGGGCTTCCACCGAACCGGACACGTCACCCTTGATGATGAGCTTGAGCTCGTCGACGCGACCCTTCTCAAGGTCGCTGAACAGCTCTTCGAGGGTGCGGCGACGGCTCGACTTCGCCATGTCGGCGCTGCGCTTGCGCGCCGCGCGCTGCTGGGCGATCTGGCGGGCCATCCGGTCGTCGGTGACGACGATGAAGTTGTCACCGGCGCTCGGCACGGCCGTCAGACCCATGACCAGGACCGGACGGGACGGCGTGGCCTCCTCGACCGGGTCGCCGTTGTCGTCGAGCATCGCGCGGACGCGGCCGAAGGCCTCGCCACACACGATCGAGTCGCCCACGCGCAGCGTGCCGCGCTGGACCAGGACGGTCGCGACGGGGCCGCGGCCCTTGTCGAGGTGCGCCTCGATCGCGATGCCCTGGGCGTCCATCGTCGGGTTGGCCCGCAGGTCGAGCTCGGCGTCGGCGGTGAGCAGGATCGCCTCGAGGAGGTTGTCGATGCCCGTGCCGTTCTTCGCCGAGATGTCGACGAACAGGGTCGAGCCGCCGTACTCCTCGGCGACCAGGCCGTACTCGGTGAGCTGGGCGCGGACCTTGTTGGGGTCGGCACCCTCCTTGTCGACCTTGTTCACCGCGACCACGACCGGCACGTCGGCCGCCTGGGCGTGGTTGAGCGCCTCGATCGTCTGCGGCTTCACACCGTCGTCGGCCGCGACCACCAGCACCGCGATGTCGGTGGACTTGGCGCCTCGGGCACGCATGGCGGTGAACGCCTCGTGACCCGGGGTGTCGATGAAGGTGACCTTGCGGTCTTCGCCCTCGTGCGTCGTGGCGACTTGGTAGGCACCGATGTGCTGGGTGATGCCACCCGCCTCGCGCGCCACCACGTTGGTCTTGCGGATGGCGTCGAGCAGCTTGGTCTTACCGTGGTCGACGTGACCCATGACGGTCACGACCGGCGGACGCGCGGCCAGGTCGGCCTCGTCGCCCTCGTCCTCGCCGAACTCGATGTCGAAGGCCTCGAGAAGCTCGCGGTCCTCCTCCTCCGGGCTGACGACCTGGATGTTGTAGTCGAGCTCCGCGCCGAGGAGCTGCAACGTCTCCTCGTTGACCGACTGGGTCGCGGTCACCATCTCGCCGAGGTGCAGCATGATCTGCACGAGCGAGGCGGGGTTCGCGCCGATGCGGTCGGCGAAGTCGGACAGCGACGCGCCGCGCGGCAGGCGGATCGTCGCGCCGTTGCCGCGAGCGACCTGCACACCGCCGATCGCCGGCGCCGACATGTTGTCGAACTCCTGGCGCCTCTGACGCTTGCTCTTACGACCACGCGCGGGACGGCCGCCGGGACGCCCGAACGCGCCCGCCGTGCCACCGCCGCGACCACGGCCGCCGCCACCCGGGCGACCGCCGAAGCCACCGCCGCCGCCACCGGGACCACCGGTGCCGGTACGGGGACCGGCGCCGCCGCCACCGGGACGACCGGCGAAGCCGCCGCCGCCACCAGGACGACCGCCGCCACCGCCGGGACGGCCACCGCCGCCACCGCCGCCGGGACGACCGCCACCGCCGCCGCCACCGGGACGCGGGCCACCGCCCGGACCGGCAGGACGACCCTGCGGCATCATCATCGGGTTGGGACGCGGCCCACCGGGACGCGGACCACCGGCGCCGGGACCCGGACGCGGACCGGCCGCACCGGGCGGACCGGGACGCGGACCCGCGGGACGCGGACCGGCCTCGCCGCCGCCACCGGGACGCGGCGGACGCGGCATCGCGCCGTCACGCGGCGGACCCTCACGACGCTCGCGCTGACCGGGGCCACCGCCGTCGCGGTTGCCGCCGGGACGCGGCGGACGGGACTGGCCCATGCCACTGGCGTTGGACGAGAACGGGTTGTTACCCGGACGCGGGCCACGCGGACCCGGCTTGGGACCGGGACCAGGACGCGGGCCGCCGCCTGCGGGCGCACCCGGACGCGGAGCCTGCTGCTGGCCGCCGCCACCACCGGAAGGCTGCCCGGGACGCGGCGCCGGACCGGGCTTGGGACCCGGACGGGCGGCGGGACCCGGACGCGGCCCCGGAGTCGGACGGGCGGGCGCGCCGGAACCGGCCGCGCTCTCGAAGCGGGCCTGCGGAGCCCCGGAGGTCTCGCCGCGCGCCGCCTCGGGCTGCTGCTGCGGCTGGTGGGGCATCGGCACCGGCGGACGCGGCTGCGCGCCGCCCGCGGGGCCGGGACGCGGGCCGGGCCTCGGGGCCGGGCCTGGACGCGGAGTAATAGGGGTCGGCGCCTCCGCGGCGCCGTTGCCGGCCTGGTGTTCTGCCGGACGGGGCGCAGCCTTGGGCGGCTGCGGCCTGTTGGACGACGAACCGCCGCCCCTGGAGGGCCCACCCTTCGATGCGCCCAGAGCTTCGGTGAGCCTGCGGACCACCGGCGCCTCGATGGTCGAGGACGCCGATCGGACGAACTCCCCCATCTCTTGGAGCTTGGCCATGACGACCTTGCTCTCTACGCCGAACTCCTTAGCGAGCTCGTATACCCGGACCTTCGCCACTGCACTCCCTTACTCGGCCCGGGAGGCTGGCTGTGCCGTCCGGACCGTCGTTAACTTGACGTCTTCATCGCCGCGTGCTCATCAGGCGCTCATAGCAATCTGACTCCGCCCATCAACTCGGCGTCCTACATGACATTTCGTGATTCCTCCTCCAGGTGTGCCCGCACACGCGAGCTGTCAAGCGGTCCCGGCACGCGGAACGCGCGCGGGAACGCTCGGCGACGCTCGGCGAGCTCCAGACAGCTCAAGGACGGATGCAGCGATGCACCGCGGCCAGAAAGCCGTCCTCGCAGATCAGGGACCAGATGGTCCTCGATCCGCACCAGGCGGAGCAGCTCGGACTTTGCCGTGCGAACCCTGCAGCCCACACAGGTGCGCTGTGGGGCCGCGTGGCCACCATATTCCAGCTTACCGTGTTGACGCATCTACGGAACCGGCGGCATCCTCGGCTTGTGTGTCAGGCCGGATGTCAATACGCCATCCGGTGAGCCTTGCGGCAAGCCGGGCGTTCTGCCCTTCCTTGCCGATGGCCAGCGAAAGCTGGTAGTCGGGGACCGTCACCCGTGCGACCCGTCCTTCGAGATCGAGAACCTCGACATGGGAAACACGGGCCGGTGACAGCGCATTCCCGACGAACTCGCCCGGATCCTCGGACCAGTCGATGATGTCGATCTTCTCGCCGTGCAACTCGGTCATCACGTTGCGGACGCGCGAGCCCATCGGGCCGATGCAGGCGCCCTTGGCGTTGACGCCCGGCTTGCGCGAGCGGACCGCGATCTTCGTGCGGTGGCCGGCCTCGCGGGCCACCGCGGCGATCTCCACGGTGCCGTCGGCGATCTCGGGCACCTCCAGCGCGAAGAGCTTCTTGACCAGGCCGGGGTGGGTGCGCGACAACGTCACCGACGGCCCCTTGTGGCCCTTCTTCACCTGCACCACGTAGGCGCGGATGCGCTCGCCGTGCACGTAGTCCTCGCCCGGGACCTGCTCGGCGTGCGGCAGCACGGCCTCGATCTTGCCGAGGTCGACCAGCACCACGCGCGGGTCCTTGCCCTGCTGGATCACGCCCGAGACCAGCTCGCCCTCGCGGCTGGCGAACTCGCCGAAGTTGATCTCGTCCTCGGCGTCGCGGAGCTGCTGCAGGATGACCTGCTTGGCGGTGGTCGCGGCGATCCGGCTGAAGTTGCCCGGAGTGTCGTCGAACTCCCTGACGACGTCGCCCTCGTCGTCGAGCTCGGCCGCCCAGATCGTGACGTGGCCGCTGCCGCGGTCGAGCTCGGCGCGCGCCTTGGGCGCCGCCCCCTCGGTGCGGAAGTAGGCGATCAGCAGCGCGTCCTCGATCGCCTTGACGACCAGGTCGAAGGAGATGTCCTTCTCCCGCTCCAGGCTGCGCAGGACGCTCATGTCGATGTCCACGAGGCTTCCCCCTTAGCCTTCGTCGCCGTCGACGTCGTCGGTGTCGTCGATCCGGCGGAACTCCACCTGCACCCGGCCTCGGGTCAGGTCCTGGTAATCAAGCCGGCGGGCGGAGCCGGCGACGTCGAGGTCGACGCCGCTCTCGTCCGCCGCCAGAACACGGCCCTCCACCACGGTGCCGTCTCTCATCTCGGCCTTCACCAGCCGCTTGGCGGCACGGCGCCAGTGGCGCGGCTCGGTGAGCGGGCGGTCGACGCCCGGAGAGGAGACCTCAAGGGTGTAGGCGGCCTGCCCCATCACGTCGTCCTCGTCGAGCGCCGTGGAGACGGCCTGGCTCACGTCGGCGATGTCGTCGAGGCTCACGCCGCCGTCGCGATCGACGATCACGCGCAGCAACCGCCTCTTGCCCGCCTGGGTGACCGTGACGTCCTCCAGATCGAGGCCCTCCGCGCCGACCACAGGCTCCAGGAGCTTCATCAGGTGGTCGCGGGGTGATGCGCTGCCCATATCGACCTCCCCTATTGTCATGTCTCAGCCGGGCGGACCTCGCCACTGGCTCTCCGCCGTCTGGCTGCGCAGCCAGCGACGACAGTTGACACCCTATCTGTACGGAGGCACGGGGAGAGCGCCACTCGTCGTGGTCGAGTGGCGGGTCGAGTGGCGGGGCGAGCGGCGGGGCGTCACCTGACGGCGTTCCCGGGCACCAGCCCGTACGATGCTATCTGCGTCCGCAGTCACCTGGAGCCGTCGCCGTCGGCGCCCCGGTCACTGGGGTCCCTCGTCACCGGGTCCGTAGTCACCGGAGGTCCAAGCCCGTGCGCCCGCGTCACCTCTCCAGGCGAGCCGTGCTGGCGGGCGGAGCGGCCGCCCTGACGGCCTGCAGCGCCTCGGGCCCCGCCGGGCCCGCGGCCCCGGCGCCCGACTCGCCCGAGACCGTCCTGCTGCGGCAGGTGGTCGCCGACAAGGAGCGCACGGTCGCCCTTTACTCGGCGCTGATCGCGGGCGGCGCCGACTCCTTGGAGCCCTTCCGCGCCCGGCACCAGGCGCACCTGGCCGAGCTGCGCAAGTACCTGCCCGCGGGCCCGCCGCCCGTCTCCTCGCCCGCCGTCTCCTCGCCCGCCGTCTCCTCGCCCGCCGTCTCCTCGCCCGCATCGCCGGGCGCGTCGCCCGGCGCCACGCCGTCGCAGTCCCCCAGGCCCACGCTGTCACGGCTGCGGGACGTCGAGCGCCGGGCCGCGGCGCAGCGGCCCCGTCAGCTCGCCGGCCTGTCGCCCGGCGTGGCCCAGCTCCTCGCCAGCATCGGGGCGTGCGAGGCGGTCCACGCCGTGTCGCTGCCCAAGTCGTCGTGAACGGGATCGGGATGATGGGGATCGGGATGAACAGCGCCCTGACGGACGGGGACGACGTCGGGAAGCTGCGCAAGGCTCTGGCCGCCGAGCACGCCGCCGTGTTCGCCTACGGGCTCCTGGGGGCGCGCACGACCGGCTCCCTGCGGGACCTGACCGGCGCCGCGTACGAGGCCCACCGGGCCCGCCGCGACCAGCTGCGCAACCTGATCGTCGGCCGCGGGGGCCGGCCGAGCGAGTCGGAGCCCTCCTACGCGCTGCCGTACGTGCCCACGGGCGCCGCGCAGGCCGCCCGGCTGGCCGTGCAGGTGGAGAACGGCGTCACGGCCGCCTATCTGGAGCTGGCCGCCGCCGGCGACCCCGCGCTGCGCAAGTACGCCGCCCTGGCCATGCAGGAGTCGGCGACCCGCGCCTACGCCTTCCAGCCGGCGCCGCCCGCGGCCTTCCCCGGCATGCCGGGCAGCACTCCGCCCCCCACGCCGCCTCCCACGCCGGCCCCGTCCCGCTCCGGCGGCTGACGACACCACGAACGGGCCGGCGCCCGAAGCGGAAGCCGGGACAGCGGCCCGGCCCCGCCACAGGAGCCGGGACAGCGGCCCGGTCTCATCACGACAGCCGGGACAGCGGCCCGACCCCCGCACGGGAGCCGGGACCGCGGATCGGCCCGCGGGGGTGGGTCAGCGGCAGGCGGCCAGGATGCGGGGGGCGGCCTCGGCGAGGGGGATCTCCTCCTTGACGCCGGTCACCCGGTCGCGCAGCTCGATGACGCCCTGCGACAGCCCGCGCCCGATCACCACGATCGTGGGCACGCCCAGCAGCTCGGCGTCCTTGAACTTGACGCCCGGCGAGACCTGGGCGCGGTCGTCGACGAGCACCCGCAGCCCCTGCGCCTCCAGCTCGCCGGCCAGCTCGAGGGCCGCCTCGACCTGGTTCTCCTTGCCGGTGCCGACGATGTGCACGTCGGCGGGCGCGACCTCGCGCGGCCACACCAGGCCGAGCTGGTCGTGGGCCTGCTCGGCGATGACGGCCACGGCCCGCGAGACGCCGATGCCGTAGGAGCCCATGGTGATGCGGACGGGCTTGCCGTCGGGGCCGAGGGCGTCGAGGCCGGCGGCGTCGGCGTACTTGCGGCCGAGCTGGAAGATGTGGCCGATCTCGATGCCGCGGTCGATGGACAGCGGGGAGCCGCAGCGGGGGCAGGGGTCGCCGGCGCGCACCTCGGCGGCCTCGATCGTGCCGTCGGGGACGAAGTCGCGCCCGGCGACCACGTCGACGGCGTGCTTGCCGGGCTCGTTGGCGCCGGTGACCCAGGAGCTGCCGGTGACGACGCGGGGGTCGACGAGGTAGCGGATGCCGAGCTCGCGCAGGATCTGCGGGCCGATGTAGCCGCGGACGAGGCCGGGGTGGGCGGCGAAGTCGGCGGCCTCGAAGATGGCGGGCTCGCCGGGCGCGAGCGCGGCCTCCAGGCGCTTGAAGTCGACCTCGCGGTCGCCGGGCACGCCGACGATCAGCGTCTCGACCTTGTCGGAGCCGGGGGTGGTGACCTTGACGACGACGTTCTTCAGCGTGTCGGCGGCGGTGACGGACAGGCCGTGGCGCTCGTTGACGTAGGACACCAGGGACTCGATGGTCGGGGTGTCGGGCGTGTCGAGGACCCGCATCGGCGCGGCGCCGTCGAGGTCGCGGGCGGGCGGCGCGGTGGTGGTGACGGCCTCGGCGTTGGCCGCGTAGCCGCAGGAGTGGCAGGCGACGAACGTGTCCTCGCCGGTGGGGGTCGGCGCCAGGAACTCCTCGGAGGCCGAGCCGCCCATCGCGCCCGAGGTGGCGAACACGATCTTGTACTGGATGCCGAGCCGGTCGAACGTGCGGATGTAGGTCTCGCGGTGCTGCTCGTAGGAGCGCTTGAGGCCGTCGTCGTCGAGGTCGAAGGAGTAGGAGTCCTTCATGAGGAACTCGCGGCCGCGCAGGATGCCGGCCCTGGGCCTGGCTTCGTCGCGGTATTTGGTCTGGATCTGGTAGAGCGTGACCGGGTAGTCCTTGTACGAGGAGTATTCGCCCTTGACCATGTCGGTGAAGAGCTCCTCGTGCGTGGGGCCGAGGAGGTAGTCGGCGCCCTTGCGGTCCTGGAGCCGGAACAGGGTGTCGCCGTATTCGGTCCAGCGGCCGGTGGCCTCGTAGTACTCGCGGGGCAGCAGGGCGGGGAAGAGCACCTCCTGGCCGCCCATCCGGTTCATCTCCTCGCGGACGATCCTGGTGACGTTCTCCAGCACCAGCTTGCCGAGGGGCAGCCACGAGTAGATGCCGGGGGCCACGCGACGGACGTAGCCGGCGCGGACGAGGAGCTTGTGGCTCGGCACTTCCGCGTCTGCCGGGTCGTCCCGCAGGGTGCGAAGAAACAACGACGACATGCGCAGCAACACGGCTACTCCTTGCTCGGGCCTGGATCTGAAGGATTACAGGCTATCGACTCGGGGAGCCGCGCCGCGCGGCGTTAATCGGGCGCGGGTCCTGATCGGCCGGATCGCCGGGTTCGCGGCCGGTACGCCGGCTCAGGCCGACAGGGGCAGCCAGCCGCCCACGAAGACGCCCAGGCACAGGGTGAACAGGCCGGCGACGACGGCCGAGACAGCCAGGGCGCGCACGCGGGCCCGCCGGTTCCTGCGCATCACCACGACCAGGGCCACGGCCAGCAGCGCGACCACCGTGGCGGGCCCGGGCCAGAACGACTGCTCGCTGTCGATGAAGCCGGGGGTCGCCCGGTCGACGACGTCGGCGATCAGCAGGGCGCCGATCGCGCCCGCGGCCAGGTCGCCCCAGCGGTCCCGCCTGCGGGTGACGTAGGCGAGCAGGCCGAGGCCGACGAGCAGGCCGACCGTCCAGTTCAGCCCGGCGACGCCGCCGCCGATGACGTCGAAGCCGTCCACACCGCGCAGCGCGCCCGCGCCCATGGCCGCGACCACGGTGGACACGGCCGCCAGGAACGTGGTCAGCAGCGCCCAGCCGAACCCCGACGCGGTGGCGCCCACGACCAGCGCGAGAGTCAGGTAGGCGTACGGGTCGTAGAGCTGGCCGAACCATTCCGGGCCCTTGCCGGCGGTGAACATGCCGACGAGGCCGACGGCCAGTCCTGCCAGGAAGGCCGCCAGCACATGGCGTTCCATGCGGCGCAGACGCCGGTCGCATTCGGCGAAGTCGGCGTACTCGATGGCGGTGTGGTTCATCTTCATTCCCTGGTCAATCCCACCCCCGGAAATGTCTAGGGATGACCGCATCCAGATTATGTATCCATCCACAAAAGGCAAATTTCGGTCATCCGTATCTAAGGCAAGCAATCGCTTGGTTTACGATGCTCGGATGACCCTCTCCGATGAGCTCGGCGCCGTCGTCCGCGCCTACCTCGCCGACCGGCCGGACGCGACCTGGCAGGCGTTCGCGCGGGACGTGGGCGCGGCGGGGCTGCTCGTGCCCGACCGGTACGGCGGCGCGGGCTGCGGCCCGGCCGAGGCGGCGGCCGTGGCCGAGGAGCTGGGCCGGGCGCTGTCACCCCACCCGTTCCTGCAGTCGGCCGTGCTGGCCGTCGGGGCGCTGATGGCCGACGGGGACGAGGAGGCGCGGGCCCGGCTGCTGCCGGAGCTGGCCTCGGGGGCGGCGACCGCGACCGTCGTGCTGCCGGGCGACGGGGAGCTGGCGCTGGCCGACGACCGGCTCTCGGGCACGGTGCCGTACGCGCTGGACGGCGAGATCGTGCTGGTCTACACCGGCGAGCACCTCGTGGAGGCCGCGCCGACGCGACGGACGGCGTACCCGACCATGGACGAGACCCGCCTCCTGACCTCCCTGGCCTTCGACCGCGCACCCATACGACGGCTGGGCCCGGGGACGTCCTGGGCCCGCGTACGCGACCTCGGGATCGCGGCCCTGGCGGCCGAGCAGACCGGCGGCGCGGCGCGCTGCCTGGAGATGGCCACCGAGTACGCGCGCTCGCGGCGGCAGTTCGGCCGGCCGATCGGCTCGTTCCAGGCGATCAAGCACAAGCTGGCCGACGTGCTGCTGCTCGTGGAGTCGGCCCGCTCGGCGGCACGGGCCGCGGCGGAGGCGGCGTCGGGACCGGAGACGGAGGTCTTCGCCGCCGTCGCCGGGTCGTACTGCGCGGAGGCCTACCTGACGGCGGCGGGCGAGAACATCCAGGTGCACGGCGGGATCGGGGTGACCTGGGAGCATCCGGCGCACCGGTACCTCAAGCGGGCCACGTCCGACGCCCAGCTCCTGTGCCCGCCGCGGACGCACCGCGCCCGCCTGGCCGCGCACGTCTTCGGCGAGGCGTGAGGCGGCTCAGCCGCCGAGCAGCTCCTCCCACGGGTGGCGGGTGTTGGTGCGGCGGGTGGTGTCGAGGGCCTCGGCCAGCCGCCACAACCCCGGTCGCGCGCGCACCCGCGCCCGGCCCATGGGGTCGATCGCGCGCAGCTCGAAGCGCACCCCCAGCACCTCCAGCACCGCCGAGCCCGCGCCCGCGGGGCCGGCGGCCGTGAGCGGCGCGCCGCCCGCGTCGCCGACCTGGCCGGCGAGCAGCGCGGCCACCTCCGAGGCGTACGGCCCGTCGCGCCACTCGATGTGCCAGCTCCGGTCGGCGCCGCGCCACCACGTCAGGTCGCGGCACGACTCGATGACGTCGGCCTCGGTCGCGAGGGCGGCCATGACCCGGCCGAAAGCCTCGTAACCGCGCGCGTCGGGGAGCGAGGGACCGTCGTCGCCATGGTCGTGGCCATGGTCGTGGAACGTGCCGTCCTTCGACCGCCGCAGCGCGTGCTTTCGCCTCACGAGCAACCACTCTGATCGGCGGCGCGCCCTTCCCGCAAGTGTTCGGCCCTGATACGCTCTACCAAGCGAGCGCTTGGTTCACTACTTTCGCCGGAGGCGCGATGACGTCCCTACGGATCAGCCTGGGGTACGAACTGGAGGTCCGCGGCCGCACCCGCGGGGTCGAACGACAGGCGTTCCAGAACGTGATCGAGCAGGTCGTCCTCGGCGATCGGCTGGGGTTCGACACGGCCTGGTTCGTCGAGCACCACTTCACCAGGGGCTTCTCCCACTCCTCCGCCCCCGACCTGGTCCTCGCGGCCATCTCGCAGCGCACCGAGCGCATCCACCTCGGGCTCGGCGTGGTGCTGCTGCCGTTCCAGTCGCCCATCCGCACCGCCGAGCGGGTCGCCACCCTCGACGTGCTGAGCGGCGGCCGGGTGGAGTTCGGCACCGGACGCGGCGCCTCCCCCCTGGAGTACCAGGCCTTCCAGCGGCCGTTCGAGAAGTCGCGGCAGATCTGGGAGGACTCGCTGGAGGCCACCCTCGCCATCTGGCGCGCCGACGGCGAGCCGATCAGCAGGTCGAACGAGTTCTTCGAGATCCCCGACGTGGCCGTCTACCCGCGTCCGGTCCAGGAGCCGCACCCGCCCGTGTGGGTGGCCTCCACCTCGCTGGAGGGCTACCTGGCCGCCGCCCGGCACGGCTACAACCTGCTGGGCATGACGATGCTCAAGGGCATCGACGACGTCGCCGCCGACATCGCGAAATACCGGGAGTGCCTGGCCGAGAGCGGTTTCGACCCCGCCTCCCGGCGCGTGGCGCTGATGATCCCCTGGTTCGCCGCCCCCACCCGGGACGAGGCCACCGCCACCGCCGCCGACGCCGTCCTGTGGTACATCCGCCGTCAGGTCAACCTGGTCACCCCGCCCGACTACTACGACGCCCGGCACGCCACCCACCGCGTGCTGGGCCAGCTCGCCGCCGGGATGCCGCCGGAGGAGGCGATGGCCACCCTGCGCGAGCACCTCATGGTCGTGGTGGACGACGTCGAGGGCTCGCGCAAGGCCCTGGCCAGGATCGCCGAGGCCGGCGCCACGGACCTGATCATCCAGGCGCAGGTCGGCGGGCTGGCCCACGAGCGGGTCTGCGAGTCGATGACGCTGTTCATGAACGAGGTGGCCCGTTGACCGCCGCCCGCTGGCTGACCCGCGACGACCTCGCCTCGGCCGCACGCTCCGCCGAAGGGCTGCTGCTCGCGGCGCCCGACCTGTCCAGCGTGTTCCCGCTCGGCCCCGAGGACGCCGCCGTCGCGACCGGGCTCACCGCGGCGGCGCTGCGCGCGGCCGGGGTCGGCGGGCGCGACCGGGTCGTGGTGGCGCTCGCCGAGCCCGCGGGCGCGTTGTGGGCCGCCGCCGCCGCGCAGGTCGCGCGGGCCGCCGCCGCCGTCGGGCCGCGCGGCCGCCTGCGCCTGCACCACGCGCTGACCGCGCTCGGCGCGACCACGCTGGTCAGCACCCCGACGGGGGCGATGGACCTGCTGGCCCGCCTGCACCTGGAGTTCCTCCTCGACCCGCTCGACCTCGGGCTCGACCACATCGTCCTGACCGGCGAGATCGCCTCCAGGCGCACGATGGGACATCTGGCCGGCGAGTTCGGCTGCGCGGTCACCGAAGTGCTCGCCAGCCCGTTCGGCGGGGCCGCGCTCGCGTTCAGGGCCGCCGAGGACGCGCCGCTCACGCCGCTCGCGGACGGCGTGCTGGGCCTGGCCTCGCTGACCAAGGACGACCTGGCCGGCCCGCAGGACGCGCTGGCGGAGCTGGTCCTCACTCCGTCCGGGCACTCCACGCTGGGCGACGCCGTGCTCAGGACCGGCCTGGTGGCCAGGGCCGGCGGCTCAGGGCTGCCCGCGCCCGCGCACACCGTAGGCGACCACGTGCTGGTCAGGGGCGTGTGGCTGGCGTTGCCGCGGGTCGAGAAGGCGCTGTCGAAGATCGACGGCGTGACCGGCTGGGAGCTGTCGGTCGAACGCCAGGGCACCCTGGACGCCGCCGCCCTGACCGTCTCGTTCGGCCGGGAGAGCCTGGTCAGGAACCCGATGTGGCGGTCACGGATCGAGCAGGCCGTGCGCGCCCTGACCCCGATCTCGATCGACGTGCGCATCGCCCAGGACGTCCAGGAGACCCCCGTGCCCGGCACGGTGGACGACCGGCGCGGCCACCATCTCGGCCGGGACAGGGCCCTCGTCAGCTAGCGCGACGGAGTAGCCGATGGCATCGATGCCCGACTGGGGGACGCTCCCCCGCATGCTGCGCGACCAGGCCGCACGCCATCCGGACACCGTCGCGGTCGTCGAGGGCGGCGCGCGCGTCACGCTGTCGGAGCTCAGGACGGGGGCCGCCGAGGTGGCCCGCGGGCTGATCGCCCTCGGCGTGGAACCCGGCGACCGGGTGGCGATCTGGGGCCCGAACTCGGCGTCGTGGGTGCGGCACGCGTTCGGCGTCTGGGACGCGGGGGCCGTCCTCGTGCCGTTGTCGTCGCGGTACAAGGGCATCGAGGCGGCCGGGCTGATCGGCCGGACCGGGGTGAAGGTCGTCATCGTCGGCGATCCGCCGCTCGCCGGCCTGCTGCCGCCCATGGACGCCCGGGTCGCCGTGCGCGCGGCCGGCAGCCTGGAGGCGGGCGGGGTGAGCGGACGGGCGGTCGAGGAACGGGCGCTGGCGGTCGGGCCCGGCGACCTGTGCGAGATCGTGTCCACGTCCGGCACCACGGGCACGCCGAAGGGCGTGATGCTCGACCACGCCCAGGTCCTGCGCGGCTACTGGGACTGGGCGGAGATCGTCACGCTGGACGAGCACGACCGCTATCCGGTGATCGCGCCGTTCAACCACGGGTTCGGGCTGAACGCCGGGCTCGTCGCGTGCGTGCTGCGGCGGGCCACGATGTTGCCGATCCCGGTGTTCTCGCCGGACGCCCTGATGTCGCTGATCTCCGCGGAGAAGGTGACGATCCTGGCCGGGCCGCCCACCCTGTTCGCCCGGATCCTGGACGAGCTGGACCGCGCCGACTGGGACGTCTCCTCCCTGCGGGTGGCCATCTGCGGGGCCGCCTCCGTGCCTGCCACGCTGATCACCCGGCTGGCCGAGCGGGTCGGCCTGGAACGGATGATCAACGCGTACGGGCTGATGGAGGGCACGGTCGTGTCCATGACACGGGCCGGCGACCCCATCGACGTGATCGCGAACACCACCGGCAGGGCCGTCCCGGGCATCGAGGTCAAGATCGTGGACGACGACGGCAAGGAGGTCCCGCCCGGCCGGCGCGGCGAGATCCTGCAACGCGGCTACGGCGTCATGCGCGGCTACTGGGACGAGCCCGCCAGGACGGCCGAGGTGATCGACGCCGACGGCTGGCTGCACACCGGCGACGTCGGCGTGCTGGACGAGGCGGGCAACCTCGCCATCGTGGACAGGAAGAAGGAGCTCTACATCGTCAACGGGTTCAACGTCTCCCCCGCCGAGGTCGAGGCGCTCCTGCTGCGCGAGGGCTCGCTGGCCCAGGCCGCCGTGGTCGGCGTGCCCGACCCGGTCTCCGGCGAGGCCGGCGTGGCGTACGTGGTGCCCCGCCCGGACGCGCGCGTCACCGCCGGCGCGCTGCTGGCCTGGGCGAAGGCCAACATGTCCAACTACAAGGTGCCCAAGCGCGTCGAGGTGGTGGACGCGCTGCCCGTCAACGTCAACGGCAAGGTCGACAAGCTCGCTCTGCGCGCGCGGGCCGTCGCCGGATAGCGGCGTTTCAGGGGCTGCCATGCGGGGTCCCGTGAGCGAGAATCCGGTTGGAGGGGTATTCACGGGAGACGGGTTCACCCGCGGGCGACCGGGGATACATCGAGCACACGGGCCGGTTGCACCTCTTGGGACGCGTCCTCCGCGTCGCACCTTCACCGGCATGAGGAGGCAGCGTGGCGTTGCACGTGGCGGTCATCGGGTCGGGCCCGGCCGGGATCTACACGGCCGAGGCGCTGGTCAAGCAGTCGGCCGGGCCTGTGCTGGTCGACGTCCTGGAACGGCTGCCCACGCCGTACGGGCTGGTCAGGTACGGCGTGGCGCCCGACCACACCTCGATCAAGTCGATCGCGAACTACCTGCGCAGGGTCCTCGAACTGCCCCAGGTGCGCTTCCTCGGCGGCGTCACGCTGGGCGACCACGTCTCCGTCGCGGACCTGCTCGGCGTCTACGACGCGGTCGTCTACTGCACGGGCGCGATGGTCGACCGGCGGCTCGGCATCCCCGGCGAGGACCTGCCGGGCAGCGTGGCGGCCACCGACTTCGTCAACTGGTACTGCGGTCACCCCGACGTCGATCCCGGCCGTTTCACCCTGGACAGCTCCGAGGTCGCGGTGATCGGCGTCGGCAACGTGGCCGTCGACGTCGTCCGCGTGCTGGCCAAGACCGCCGAGGAGCTGCGACACACCGACGTGCCCCACGACGTCCTCGACCGGCTGAGCCAGAGCCAGGTCAAGGCGATCCACATGGTCGGCAGGCGCGGGCCCGAGCACGCCAAGTTCACCCTGAAGGAGCTGCGCGAGCTCGGCGAGCTGGCCAACGCCGACGTATGCGTGCGCCCCGACGAGGCGGCCGTGCTCGGCGCCGACTTCCCGCGCCAGGTCCAGGGCAACATCAAGGTCCTGCAGTCGTGGGCCGGTCGCGAGCCCGTGGGCCGGCCGCGCCGCCTCGACGTGCGTTTCTGGCTGCGGCCGGTGGAGATCCTGGGCGCCGACCGGGTCGAGGGGCTCCGGCTCGAACGCACCCGCCTGTCGGAGGAGGGCCGCGTGGTCGGCACCGGCGAGTACGAGACGCTGCCCGTCGGCATGGTGCTGCGCTCGGTCGGCTACCAGAGCGTCCCGCTGCCCGGCGTGCCGTTCTCCGAGCGGACCATGACCGTGCCCAACGAGGCGGGCCGGGTGCGTCCGCGCGAGTACGTGGCGGGCTGGCTCAAACGCGGGCCGACCGGCGTCATCGGCACCAACAAGTCCGACGCCGCCGAGACGGTCCGCACGCTGCTGGCCGACCTGGAGGGCGGGTCGCCGGAGGGCGGTGCGCCCGCGTCGCGGCCGACGGTCGAGTCGCTGCTGGCCGAGCGGGGCGTGCGGCCGGTCACCTACGACGACTGGCTGGCCATCGAACGGGCCGAGGGCGAGCTGGCCAGGTCGCTCGGCCGGGGCGAACGCGTCAAACTGGTCGGCGTCGACACCATGCTCCGCGCCTGCGCCCACCGGGAATGAGCCCGTACGTGCACGACGAGCCCGTGCCCGGCTTCGCCGAGGTTCACGCGGCGCAGCAGGCTCGGTACCCCATGGCCGAGCCGGGCTGGCAGCCGGTCCACACCGTCTACGTGCCGGCCGACCGGTTCTCCGCCTCGACCGTCGCCGAGTGGGGCGGGCGGGCGCTGTCGCTGGCCGAGGCCCATCTGGAGGCGTTCGCACCGGACATGCGCGACCGGGTGCTCGGCAAGCTGGCCCGCGAGCCGGTCGAGGACCTGCGGATCGACTTCGAGGACGGCTACGGCGTGCGCCCGCCCGAGGAGGAGGACGGGCACGCCGAGCGGGCCGCGCGGGCCGTGGCCGCCCTGCACGCCGCCGGGACCCTGCCGCGGCGGTGGGGGCTGCGGGTGAAGTCGTTCGCCGACGGCGACCCGGCGAGGTCGGTGCGCACGCTCGGCGGCTTCCTGGCCGCGGTGCTGGAGCGGGCGGGCGAGCTGCCGGCGGGGTTCACGGTGACGTTCCCGAAGGTGCTGATGGAGGAGTACCTCGGGCAGTTCGCGGGCGTGCTGGAACGGCTGGAGGCGCGGCTCGGCCTGGCCGGACTGCGCTTCGAGATGCAGGTGGAGGCTCCCCAGACGCTGTCCTTCCTGCGGGCCGAGCTGCCCGGGACGCTCGGCGGGCGGCTGGCCGCGGCGCACTTCGGCGTGTTCGACTACACCGCCGCCATCGGCCTGCCGCCGCACGAGCAGCGGCTCGACCATCCGGCCTGCGACCACGCCAGGCACGTGATGCAGACGGCGTTCGCGGGCACGGGCGTCGAGCTGTCCGACGGCTCGCTGGCCGCCGGGCCCGCCTCCGACCGGGCGGACGACGTCCACGCCCTGTGGGGCAGGCACGCCCGGCTGGTCGGCCACTCCCTGGCCCATGGCTTCCACCAGGGCTGGGACATGCATCCGGCGCAGCTCGTCAGCAGGTTCGCCACCGTCTACGCCTTCCACCTGGCCCATTACGACTCCTACCGGGAGCGCGTACGGGCCTGGGAGGAGCGGCGGGCGGCCGGGGGCGGCGTCATGGACGAGCCGGCCACCGTCAGGACGCTGGCCGCCGCCCTCCGCCGCGCCGACGCGGCCCTGTCCCTCCGAGCCGGGCGGCCCGGGGATCCCTGAGGGCTCAGTCGCGCTCGACCAGGGAGCGCCACTGCCGGACCAGCCGCCACTCGACGGGGTCCGTCCAGCTCGCCCGTACGGCCGAGCCCACGTGGAAGGCGCGGATGCCGTACTCCAGCAGGTCGGGCACGTGCGCGGGCTTGAGCCCGCCGCCGGCCAGGATGATCGACCCGTCGCCGGCCTCGGCCCTGGACCTGAGCGTGGACAGCCCTGCGCCGACGCCCTGGGGGGAGCCGGAGGTGAGCACGGTGGCCAGGTTGGGCAGCAGCCGCACGGCCCGCCAGGACGCCTGCACGTCGGCGGCGTGGTCGACCGCGCGGTGGAAGGTCCACGGGAGCGGCGAGACGGCGTGGATGAGCGCCTCGGTGGCCGCCAGGTCGACCACGCCGGCGCCGTCCAGGAAGCCGAACACGAACCCGGCCGCGCCGGCCTGCGCGAGCGCCTTGGCGTCGCGGCGCAGCCGGTCCAGGACCTCGGGGTCGGCGGTGAAGTTGGCCGCGCAGCGGAGCATCACCATCTGGGGCAGGGGGCACTCCGCGGCGATCGCGGCGACCGTCTCCGGTGCAGGGGTGAGCCCGTCGGCCGCCATGTCGGCGACGACCTCCAGGCGGTCGGCGCCGCCCTGCTCGGCGGCCACGGCGTCGCGCACATTGAGCGCGATCACCTCAAGGAGGGATCCGGTCATGGCAAAGAGGTTATATGGCGCTCTGTCCACTTGCGCCGGAAACGCACGTGCCCATCGGGGCCGCTGCGGTACATGCCGGCGAGGTGACCTGCCGCCTGGCGCGAGACGGCGCGCGACCACCGGCCGGACCCGGCCGCCTTCCGGACCGGATCCGGCCAGAGGGGTTCGCTAGGCGCTGATCAGCTCCGCGACCGTCAGGTCACGGAAGGCCGTCGTGGTCAGGTCGCGCGACGGCCGCTGGAACAGGGCCCCGGACGAGCGGTGCGGCAGGTCCACCGTGCGGACGTGCCGGAAGCCGCGCATGCGGTAGTACTCCTGCAGCCGCGGGTTGGCCTTGGCGCAGTCGAGCCGGAGCCAGGGCAGCCCGGCGGAACGGGCCGCGGAGCAGGCCCAGTCGAGGAGCGCGTCGCCGAGCCCGCTGCCGGACCACGGCCTGGCCACGGCCAGCTTGTGGACGTAGAGCGCGGCCCCCGGGTCGTCGGCCGGGGTCCAGAACTCCGGGTCGGCGTTGCCGTCGAGGGCGATGGTCGCCACGGGCGGGGCCTGGACGTCGGGGTCGAGATAGCGCAGTTCGTCGTCGAGCAGGTACAGGACCCGCTCCTCGATGAGCGGCTCGATCCGCTCGGGGCCGAATCCCTGCCGCGGCCACTGCCGCACTCCCTGGGTGTGCAGCCACTCGGCGGTGTCCGCGAGAAGCCGGAGCACGCCGGGAAGGTCCGAGGGCTCCGCGCGCCGGAGTGCGAGGGGGTGAAGGAGGGTGTTTGTGTGCATAATACAGCCCTTCGATGCGTTGGGTGCCCGTGCCGACACACAGCGTGATGACGCAATGTCGCGCAGGGGCGATATGGGTCCTCAACCCGATATATATGGATAAATGGCGATTTAGGGGAGTATGCACGACTCCCCTAGGCCAGCGAGGCGGCTTTCTCGCTGCGCCCGGCCGGCGGGATCACCCCTTCAACCGAGCCCGTCAGCGGCGACGATCGAGCTCGTATCTGATCAGATGTTTGTCGGCGGGCAGCACCGACACAGCGACACGCACTGGCATGTCGGCCCCGTCGTATCCGACTCGGACGTAGACCATGACTGGCGTGCCGAGTTCGAGTTGGAGGCGCTCGGCCTCCTCCTGGTTGGGCATGCGGGCCCAGATGTCGTCGACGACGCGTATCTGCGCGTGCCCGAGTTCTTCCAGAACCCTGTTCGCCCCGCGCGCGATGTCTCCGGGCCTGGCGATCTCGGAGTCGGCGACCAGATCACGGGGAAAGTAGGAGTCGTTGGTGTTGTACGGCTGGCCGTCGACGAACCGCAGGCGGCGACGCACGACCGCCAGCTCTCCGTCGGCCAGTTCCAGCCTGCTGGCGATCTCCTCGACGGGAGAAACCGTCAGCACTTCAATGTACTGGCTCGGCGCCCGGCCTTCCTGCGCAACGGCGTAGGCGAAGGCCTCCTTCAGTTCACCGGTGGGCTGCGGCTCCAGCTCGCGCTGCGGGTAGATGAGCAGCGGCCTGCGGTCGCGGACCACCGTGCCGCGCCTCGGCGTGCGCGTGACCAGCCCCTCGTTGACGAGCTCCCCGAGAGCCAGCCTGACGGTGTTCCTGCTCACCCCGTGGTCTTCCATGAGCTGTGCCTCGGTCGGCAGCTGCGCCCCGGGGCCGAGGACACCCGAGTAGATGGCTCGACGCAATTCCGCCGCCACCTGCTGATACAGCACCGACCTTGCCACTTTCACCCCTTTTGTTCCAACAATTTAGACGATCTGGTTCTAGCAGGCCACAACCCCTTGACCGAAGCCCCTCGACCGGCCCATCATCCATTCGTTGGTACAAATCCATCTAAAGGCCGGTGAGGGGGTGGAGGCCAAGTGTTGCCGGTTCACTCGGACACGCCGTTCCTGCCCTGGCAGGACCCCCGCGAAGCAACTCGTTTACTGCGTTACGCGTTGCGCCGCGACGGGTTCTCCCACAAGCACCAGAGCAACGAAAAGGCATTGTCCGTGCTCTCGGTGTCGACCGAACTGACCGTGTGGTGCATAGACGGATCCTTTGTCTGGAACGAGGAGGGTGGCGCCCCCGTCACGCACCCCATCGATGACCCTGTCGGTGCGGCTCGACGCAGCACCGTTCGTCACCGGCGGCACGTGCCTTCGCACACCCCCACCGACTCCGTGCGCGAACTCGCGGCCTAGGACTCCATCCCTCGCCGGAGTCCTGGCGTCGCCGCGCACGGGGCAGGAAGCGCGTCCTGGCGGGTCCCCCACGCCCGCCAGGACGCGCCTTCCTCCGAGAGGGACCTGTCTTGCGCCGCCGTACCGCCCCCGTGCCCGGAGGGCTGCGCGCCGTCCGACGCGGGCCCGGGCCGGCGGCAGGGGTCAGCGGTCGTGACCTCGGTGTCACGTCTGTCGCCGAGTCGCTACCGCACACGTACGCCGCCACGTCCGGGTCGCCTCCATGGTTGACGCCTCAGCTTCATCATCAACCCTCACGGGCCAACCTGTAGGCACCTTCGCAATGGTGGGACTGGTGGGATTTTCCGGTACGAATCGAAAGTCCGGATCTGGACCGATCAGCGGGAGGATGTGCGCTCGGGCGAATGGGCATCCGCGTCCCCGTCCAGGGGCTCCCAGTCGAGCAGGGTCAGCCGGTCGTCGACGCGCGTGCGCACCCCTCGTACGCGCTGGCCGGGCAGCGGCTCGGGCGCGGCGCCGCGCCAGTTCCCGTGCACCAGGCAGCCGGGCACGGCGTCCAGCCGGACCATCACCACGACGTACGGCTCCCCCGCCCCCGGCAGGAAGGCCCGGCGGTTGACGATCCAGCTCTCGACCACGCCCTCGGCCGGCACCGGCAGCCACCGCCACGCCTCGCCCCGGCAGGACGGGCAGAAGGCCCGCGCCGGGAAGCGCGCGGTGCCGCAGCCGTCGCAGCGCTGCACCGCGAACCCCTCGCGCGCCAGGCGCTCCCACCACTCGGCGGAGTCGCGGTCGGGCTCGGGGCGGGGACCGTAGGGCATGGGTCACGACCTCCTGAGGATCAGCGCGGAGGTGGCGGGCAGGATGTAGCCGGGCTGGGCGGTCGAGAGCGCCACCTCGGCGCCGGGCACCTGCCGGTCGCCGGCCTCGCCCCTGAGCTGGGCGACCGCCTCGGCGACGTGGTTGACGCCGTGCACGTACCCCTCCGACAGGAAGCCGCCGTGGGTGTTCACGGGCAGCTCGCCGTCCGGGGCCGTGGCGCCCGACTCCACGTACGGGCCGCCCTCGCCCTTGGCGCAGAAGCCGTAGTCCTCCAGCTGCACGATCACCGAGTAGGTGAAGCAGTCGTAGATCTCGGCCACGTCCACGTCGCCGGGGCCGAGGCCGGCCTGCGCGTACAGGCGCGGGGCCAGGGCGGCGGCCGCGGTCACCGTGGGATCGGCCGGGCCCGTGCCCGACAGGTGGGACGTGCCGCCGCCCCAGGCCGCCGCCGAGATCAGGACGGGGTGGCGGCGCAGGTCGCGGGCGCGTTCGGCGGTGGTGACGACGAGGGCGCAGGCGCCGTCGGTCTCCAGGCAGCAGTCCAGGAGGCGGAACGGCTCGGCGATCCACCTGCCGGCCAGGTAGTCCTCCAGCGTGATCGGGGTGCGCATGAGGGCCCGCGGGTTCTTGACCGCGTTGGCGCGCTGGGTGACCGCGACGCGGCCGAAGTGCTCGGGCCTGGTGCCGTACCGCAGCATGTGGGCGCGGGCGTACATGGCGTACTGCTGCGGCGGGGCGACGTAGCCGTACGGGGCCTGGTACTGGACCTCGGGGCTGACCGGCACCCCACGCCCAGTGCCGCCCATGCGGAACTCGGAACGGGCGTTGATCGCGCGGTAGCAGACGACGGTCTCGGCCATCCCGGTGGCCACGGCCAGGGCGGCCTGGCCGACGACGGCGTGCGAGACGCTGCCGCCGCCGAACTGGTCGAGGTGCCAGGCGAGGTCGGGCAGACCGAGGGCGGGGGCCACCAGGGAGGGCGGGGCCGAGTCGCCGACGCGGTGGGTGGCCAGGCCGTCCACGGCGTCCGGGGGCAGGCCGGCGTCGTCGAGGGCGGCCAGGACGGCCCGGCAGGCCAGGGTGAGGGTGCTGACGCCCGAGTTCTTGGTGAAGGGGGTGTAGCCGATCCCCGCGATGGCGGTCACATCCCGAAAATCAAGCAAGCGCTTGGGCACATAGATCACGCTATGCCCACCCTTTTCCCCATGTCAACCGCGAACGACCCGGCCGCCGGAAGGCGGGCGGCAGCCGCAGCGGGCTGCGGGCGGCTTGACAGGCTTTCCGGAACGAGCCTAGTGTCCAAGCAAGCGCTTGGTATGTATGATGGGCGCAGTCGGTGACGAGGAGGCGGACCCCATGAGCACACACGCTGCCCGGCTCATCGCGCCGGACGGCTGTCGCGGCCTTCCGACGCCCTACCAGCGCAGCAGGACTCGTAACGGAGCCGCCATGCCGCCCGGCCCAGCACAGCACAACGGGAACGGCCACATCGACGGCCGCCGGTTCCGCCAGGTCCTCGGCAGGTTCGCGACCGGCGTGGTGGCGATCACCGCCCTCGACCCGGCGAACGACCAGCCGTGCGGCCTGGCGGCCAACTCCTTCACCTCCGTCTCGCTCGACCCGCCGCTGGTGGCCTTCTGCGTGGCCCACACCAGCACGAGCTGGCCCCGGGTACGCGGCGCGAAGGTCGTCACCGTCAACGTGCTGGCCGAGCACCAGCAGCCGGTCTGCGCGCAGATGGCGGCCAAGGGCGGCGACAAGTTCGCCGGCCTGGCCTGGACCGGCTCCCCCGGCGGCAACCCGGTGCTCGAAGGCGCGCTGGCCTGGCTCGACTGCGTGATTGAGGCCGAGCACCCGGCCGGCGACCACATGATCGTGGTGGCCCGGGTGCTGCAGCTCGACACGCACGCCGACGGCGGCCCCCTGGTCTTCTTCCAGGGCGGCTACGGGGGCTTTGTTGAGCCTTCGTGAGCAGGCCCGCGCCTGGCTGGAGGAGAGCCTGTCCGGCGAGTTCGCGCACGTCCGCGGCCTTGGCGGGCCCGGCAGGGAGCACGAGGGGCACGACCTGCGCCTGGCCTGGGAACGCCGGCTCGGCCAGGCGGGGTGGACCTGCCTGAGCTGGCCCGAGCGGTACGGCGGCCGGGCCGCCTCCCTCGACGACCAGGTCGCCTTCTACGAGGAGTACGCCAGGGCCGGCGCCCCCGCCCGGGTCGGCCTGATCGGCGAGGGGCTGATCGGCCCGACCATCCTGGAGTTCGGCACCGACGAGCAGAAGGACCGGTTCCTCCCGCCGATCCAGCGGGGCGAGGAGCTGTGGTGCCAGGGCTACTCCGAGCCCGAGGCCGGGTCCGACCTGGCCAACGTCCAGACCAGAGCGCGGCTCGAAGGCGACGAGTGGGTGATCACCGGGCAGAAGGTCTGGACGTCGCTGGCCCACGTCGCCGACTGGTGTTTCGTCCTGTGCCGGACCGAGGAGGGCTCGCAGCGGCATCGCGGGCTGTCGTACCTGCTGGTGCCGATGGGCGGGCCGGGCGTCACCGTGCGTCCGATCAGGCAGCTCACCGGCACCTCCGAGTTCAACGAGGTGTTCTTCGACGGCGCCCGCACGGCGGCGGGGAACCTGCTCGGGGCGCCGGGCGACGGCTGGCGGGTGGCCATGGCCACGCTGGGCCACGAGCGCGGCGCGTCCACGCTGGGGCAGCAGATCGGGTTCCGGCGGGAGCTGGCCGAGGTGATCGCGACCGCCCGGCGGACGGGGGCGGCCGAGGACCCGGTGCTGCGCGACCGGCTCGTGCGGTCGTGGCTGGAGCTGGAGATCATGCGGCTGAACGCCCTGCGGATGCTGGGCCCGAGCCCGGGTCCGGAGGCGTCGATCGCCAAGCTCTACTGGTCGGAGTGGCATCGCCGGCTGGGCGAGCTGGCGCAGGAGGTGCAGGGGAAGGCCGGGCTCGTGGCGGCGGGCGGGCTGAACGACCTGCAGCGCTTGTATTTGTTCAGCCGGGCGGACACGATCTATGCCGGGTCGAGTGAGATCCAGCGGAACATCATCGCCGAGCGCACTCTTGGACTCCCCCGCTGATTGGAGCACGGATGGCACCGCCCTATCCGAAGTCGCACGGTCTGCTCGACGGCAAGGTCACGCTGGTGACCGCCGCCGCGGGCGCGGGCATCGGCTACGCCACCGCCAGGCGCTGCGCCGAGGAGGGGGCGACGATCGTCCTGTCCGACCGGCACGAGCGCCGCCTGGCCGCCGCCGCCGACGCGCTGACCGAGCTGACCGGCGTCAAGCCCCTGGCGGTCCCGTGCGACGTGACGTCGGAGCCGCAGGTGCTGGCGCTGTTCGACGCGGTGGTGGAGGCGCACGGCCGGCTCGACGTGGTGATCAACAACGCCGGCCTCGGCGGTACGGCCCCGCTGGCCGAGATGACCGACGAGCAGTGGCACACGGTCCTCGACGTCACCCTCAACGGCACCATGCGGTGCACCAGGGCGGCGGTCCGGCACATGATCGGCCAGGGCTCGGGCGTGATCGTCAACAACGCCTCGGTGGTCGGCTGGCGGGCGCAGCGCGGGCAGGCGCACTACGCGGCGGCCAAGGCCGGGGTGATGGCGCTGACCAGGTGCGTCGCGCTGGAGGTCGCCGAGCACGGCGTACGGGTGAACGCGGTGGCGCCGTCACTGGCCGTGCACCCCTTCCTGGCGAAGGTGACGAGCGAGGAGCTGCTGGCGGAGCTGGCCGCCAAGGAGGCGTTCGGACGGTCGGCCGAGCCGTGGGAGGTGGCCAACGTGATCGTCTTCCTGGCCAGCGACTACTCCTCGTACATGACGGGCGAGACCGTCTCGGTGTCCTCGCAACATCCCTGACCTGGCCCTGTCAGGGAGAACTCGGGGTAGGCGGCGGGCATCGGGCGGGCTACCGTCCGTTGCATGGGCACACGCTCCTCCTTCCTGCTCGACGTCCTGATCAGCGAGTTCGGCGAGTCGATCAAACGCGACCCGGCCGCCTTCCGGCGCAAGTTCCGCAAGATGGCGGCCTCCCCCTTCGCCTTCTACCGGGGCAGCGCCGGCCTGTTCTACGCCGACCTGACCGGCGACTTCGCCGACGGCTCCTACCTCGACGAGCCCACGGGCCGGGTCTGGATCCACGGCGACCTGCACGCCGAGAACTTCGGCACGTACATGAACGCCTCCGGGGTGCTGGTCTTCAACGTCAACGACTTCGACGAGGCCTACGTCGGCCCCTACGTCTGGGACCTCAAGCGCTTCGCCGCCAGCGTGGCGCTGATCGGCTACGCCAAGGCGCTGTCGGACGAGACGATCAGCGCGCTGGTGACCGAGTTCGCGCGGGCGTACCTGACCGAGCTGCACGGCATCGCGACCGGCGGCGACGACGCCATCGGCTCGCTCACCCTGGAGACCACCGGCGGCGTGCTGCACCGGGTGCTGCAGACGGCACGGCTCAGCACGCGGGTGGCGATGCTCGACGTGGAGACCGTGATCGACGACTACGACCGGCGCTTCGCCCTCATGGACGGCCGGGAGGAGGTCGACGCCGCGACCCGGGAGAAGGTGCTGGCGGCGTTCGAGGGCTACCTGGGGACGCTGCCCACGCCGTCCAGCCCGGTCGAGCACGTCGTCAAGGACGTGGCGCTGCGCAAGGGCGTGGGCATCGGGTCGGCGGGGCTGCCGTCGTACAACCTGCTGCTGGAGGGGCGTTCGCAGGCGCTGGAGAACGACGTCATCCTCTACATGAAGCAGGCCCAGGCGCCGGCCGTGGCCCGGTACGTCGACAACGAGAAGGCGGCCTCCTACTTCCTGCACCAGGGCCACCGCACGGCCGAGTCGCAGCGGGCGCTGCAGGCCTACGCCGACCCCTGGCTCGGGTACGCCTCGCTGGACGGGGTGGGCCAGCTCGTGGCCGAGGTGTCGCCGTACTCGGCCGACCTCGACTGGGACGACGTCAACGAGCCCGACGAGCTGCGTTCCATCATGCGCGACCTGGGACGGGCGGTGGCGCGCATGCACTCGGTGGCCGACGACGAGTCCAGCCACGACCTGGTGGACTTCTCGACGGAGGAGGCGATCGTGGCGGTCATCGACGGCGATCAATCCGGATTTATCGGCATGCTGGTGGATTTCGCCCACCGATATGGGGCACAGGCCCGTGAAGACCATCAACGGTTCGTCGACCTGTTCAGGAACGGTCGCCTGCCCGGCCTGTGAGCCCTCGCGGCGGCCGCGGAGGAGCATCGTGCGTCATCTCATTGGGCTGCTGCTGGGGACCGAGGAGGACTGGCCGGCGGCGTTCGAGACCGTGTTACGCCGGGTGGGGCCGATCAAGGGGGTGGGCGAGTTCGACGTCGAGCGCATCACGATCGAGCCGTTCGACCTGCGCGCCAAGCCACGTCACGAGCTGGTGATCGACCGGCTGGCGTACTGGTACTACCACCCCCGCGAGTGGCTGAAGAAGATCGCCATGATGGACGACGTCTATCTGCTGAACAGCCCGTTCACGTTCCAGTCGATGGAGAAGCACGCGGCCTACTGCGCGATGATGCGGCTCGGGCTCAAGGTGCCGGAGACGGTGCTGGTGCCGTACAAGAACCCGGTGGACAACTCCCGGTACGCCTACACCGCCGAGCGCTACAACCGGGCCTTCGACCTCGACGCGGTCGCCGAGCGCATCGGCTATCCGCTGTTCATGAAGCCCTACGACGGCGGCGCCTGGCGGGGCGTCTCCCGCGTCCGCGACCGCGACGAGCTGCACCGCGCCTACGACGAGAGCGGCGCGATGCTCATGCACCTCCAGCAGTCCGTCGAGGGGTACGACGCCTTCGCCAGGTCGTTGTCGATCGGCGCGGAGACCATGGTCATGCGCTTCCGCCCCGACGAGCCGATGCACGCGAGGTACGCCGTGGACCACGAGTTCCTCTCGCCGTCCGTGGGCGAGGAGGTCGTCACCGTCGGGCGGCTGGTGAACGCGTTCTTCCGCTGGGAGTTCAACTCCTGCGAGACGCTGGTCAAGGGCGCCGACGTGCACCCGATCGACTACGCCAACGCCTGCCCCGACGTGGCGCTGACCAGCCTGCACTACTACTTCCCGTGGGCGATCAAGGCGCTGGTGAAGTGGAGCGTGTTCTGCGTGGCCACCCGCCGCCGGCCGCGCATCGACCTGGAGACGCACGACTACTTCGAGGTCACCGGCGACTACGGGGAACGGCTGGCCCAGTACCGCCAGCTGGCCGACCGCTACTTCGAGGTGGACCGGTACGAGGAGTTCTGCCGCACGCATCTGGCGCACCTCGACGAGATCGTCCTGGAGTGGGTGGACGGGCCGGAGTTCGACCGGTTGCTGGTCGACACGGTGGCGGCCACGTACCCGGCGGCCGAGCGCGAGCGGTTCACCG
Source organism: Nonomuraea sp. NPDC049637 (assembly GCF_040675235.1). Taxonomy (NCBI): domain Bacteria; kingdom Bacillati; phylum Actinomycetota; class Actinomycetes; order Streptosporangiales; family Streptosporangiaceae; genus Nonomuraea; species Nonomuraea sp. NPDC049637. The sequence continues at coordinate 101,008 of NZ_JBFAOM010000011.1, read as the reverse complement.
AGCACTTCCGGGGGCTGCTGCGACTCTGGGTGAAGGACGAGGGCAGCTAGTAACCGACCAGTCGGTATGGCATGCTTCCGGAACATGAGTCTGTTCTCGGTGGAAGGCAAGACGGTCGTCGTCACCGGCGGTTCGCGCGGCATCGGCCGCATGATCGCCGCCGGGTTCGTGGCGGCCGGCGCGACCGTCGTCATATCGGCACGCAAGGCGGCGGAGGTCGACAAGACCGCCGCCGAGCTGGGGTGCACGGCCGTGCAGGCCGACCTGTCCACGCCCGAGGGGGTGGACACGCTGGTCACGGCGGTGGGCGGCCCGCTGCACGTGCTGGTCAACAACGCCGGCGCCACCTGGGGCGCGCCTCTGGAGGAGTATCCGGAGCACGCCTTCGACAAGCTCTGGGACATCAACGTCAAGGGCGTCTTCTACCTGACCCAGAAGTTCCTGCCGAACCTGCGCGAGGCGGCCGGCCCGGACGACCCGGCCCGGGTGATCAACGTGGGTTCGATCGACGGCATCCGGGTGCCCGCCCTGGAGAGCTACGCCTACTCCTCCACCAAGGCGGCCGTGCACATGCTGACCCGCCACCTGGCCAGGCAGCTGGCCAAGGAGCACATCACGGTCAACGCCATCGCCCCCGGGCCGTTCGACTCCAAGATGATGGCCTTCGCCCTGGACGACCCCGCCACCCGCGCCGCCATCGCCTCGAACGTGCCCCTGGGGCGGATCGGCCGTCCCGACGACATGGCGGGCACGGCCGTCTTCCTGTCCTCGCGGGCGGGGTCCTACCTGACGGGCACGGTCATCCCGGTGGACGGCGGGATCTCCTGCTGATCAGACCAGCGCCTTAAGGGCCCTGGCGAAGTTCGCCGGGGCGTCCGGGGCGTAGCGCAGGAACAGGTACGGCTCGGTCAGCTCCAGCTCGATGACCACCGGCGTGCCGTCGGACAGCCGGACCAGGTCGATCCTGGCGTAGAGAAGGGCGTGGGGAATGGCTGCGAGCACCTTCTCGGCCAGGTCGACCTGGTCCGGGGCCGGGGTGCGGAGCTCGGCCCGCGCGTTGTGGTCGAGGGTGGCCCCCGCCTTCAGCATCGGATGGCGGCGGACGGCGTGGCTGAGGCGGCCGTTGAAGTACAGCAGGGAGGTCTCGCCCTCCGACTCCACCATGTCGAGGTAGGGCTGGACCATCGGCTGCCGCCCCGCGGCCTGGAGCGCGGCGGCCAGTTCGGCCGCCTGGTCGCGGTCGGTGGTCCTGGTCGTGTCGCGGGCTCCGGCGGAGATCGCGGGCTTGACGACGTACTCGGGCCAGTCGGGCAGGTCGTGGGCGGACCAGTGGGTCGGCACGGTCGGCACGCCCAGGTCTCTCAGGTACGTCTTGTCGGTGTTGCCCTCCAGGACGACGGCCGGGTTGAGCAGCCTGGTGACGGACTCGACGCGGCGGGCCCAGGCCAGGAACTCCGCGCGCCGGTCGATGTAGTCCCAGGCCGATCGCACCACGACGGCGTCGTAGGCGCTCCAGTCGGCCGCGGGGTCGTCCCAGCGTTCGGCGCGGCCCTCGATGCCGTGGGCGTGCCAGTGGGAGAGCGCGAGGTCACGCTCGTCGTCCAGGCCGGTTGGGTCATCAAAGGTGACATATGCACAGTTCGTCATCCAGGGATGGTAGTGGGGGCGGGCCGGGCCGCCTCGACCCGGCCCGCACGGGGACGCCCTCTCCGCGCCGGAGGGCGCCCCCGGGCCTGGCTAGGAGTCGACGCTGGTGCCGGCGTGGCTATCGTCGGTGGCGGTCGTGGCGTTGCCGTTGACGTTGTTGACGCTGGTGGCGTCGGTGCCGCTCACGTTGACGTTCACGACGTTGCCGAAGTTGTTGCCCGACTGGGAGGTGTCGTGGTTGGAGCTGGAGTTGCCCGCGGTGACGTCGGCGTGGGCCGGGGCGGACAGGAGCGTCAGGGCGGCGGCCGCGGCGACGGCGCCGGAGGTCACGCAGAGCTTCTTCATCATGTCGATGTCCCTTCCTCGGAGCTGTACGGAGGTCAGTAGAAGATGTAGGTCACCGCGATGCCGCCGTCGGTGGCGGTGGTCGCGACGCCGTTGATGTTGTTGACGTTGGTCGAGTCCCAGCCACCACGGTTGGCCGCGGAGACGTCGCCGAAGTTGTTGCCCGACTGCGACGAGTCGCTGTTGCTGCTCCAGTTGTCGGACCAGGTGTCAGCGTGGGCGGGAACGGCCGCCATGGCGACGCCGGCGGCCGCGGCCAGCACGGCCCCTGCGGCGCACAGCCTTTTGATCACTTCTGCTCCTTCACCGGTGTGGACCCCTGCGAGGAGGCGGGAGCCAGGGCCCTGGGCAGCCGCCGCCCTCTTTTTGACCTTCTGTGACCCATTGGGATCAAGGTCAATGCGACTATATAACTCTGCGTTGCCAATCGGTAGCACAGAGTTATCAGAACATTGTTCGCCGCCTACCCTGACACGAGATGGCAGTGACCCCGCCCTAGCGTCCGGCCATGATCTACGAACTACGGCGGTACACCCTTCACCCCGGACGGCGCGACACCCTGATCACGCTGTTCGAGCGCGAGTTCGTCGAGCCGCAGGAGGCGGTCGGCATGCGCGTCGCGGGCACCTTCCGCGATCCGGACGCGCCCGACACCTTCACCTGGCTGCGCGCCTTCCCCGACATGGAGGCGCGCCGGGCGGCACTGGAGGGCTTCTACGACGGCCCGGTCTGGCGGGCGCACCGCGACGCCGCCAACGCCACCATGATCGACTCCGACGACGTGCTGCTGCTCCGCCCGTCCGGCCCGGAGCTGCCCTCCTGGGAACGGCCCCCCGCGGGTGCGGCCGAGCTCCCCGCCGCCCTGTACGTCGCCACCATCTGCCACGTCGGGGAGGGCTTCGCCGAGTTCTTCGCCGGGCAGGTCGCGCCCGCGCTGGCCGAGGCCGGGACGCCGCCGGTCGGCTGCCTGGAGAGCGAGCACGCCGAGAACACCTTCCCCCGCCTGCCCGTCCGGACCGGGGAGAACGTGTTCGTGTGGTTCGCCCGGTTCGCCCGGCCGGAGGACGAGCGCCAGGCGGACCTGCCCATGCTGGACGCCCGCCTGACCGCCCCGCCGGTGCGGCTGCGCCTGCGTCCCACCGCCCGGTCGTCGATGCGCTGACGACTTCTTCCAACCCTCGGGCCCTCGGCGGAGTTGATTTCCTACATGGACCGCTACGAGGGGTTCCACGAGTTCGTCCGCGCCCGTCAGCAGTCGCTGATGCGGACCGCGTACCTGCTCACCGGAGACCCCCATCTCGCCGAGGACCTGTTGCAGACCGTCCTCACCCGTGTCGCCTCGCATTGGGGCAAGCTCGCGAAGGACGGCAACCCCGAGGCGTACGCGCGCCGGGCGCTGGTGAACCAGACCATCTCCTGGCGCCGGCGCAGACGGCCCGAGCTGCCCGCCGCCGAGCTGCCGGAGATCGGCGGGCACGCGCACGACGAGGCGACCGTGCGCCGCCTGACCCTGCTCAAGGCGCTGGCCCGGCTCACCCCGAAACAGCGCGCGGTGATCGTGCTGCGCTTCTACGAGGACCGCACCGAGCACGAGACCGCCCGGCTCATGGGCGTCTCGCTCGGCACGGTCAAGAGCCAGACGCACTACGCGCTGTCCAGGCTGCGCGCCCTGACCCCCGCGGAGGTGTACCGATGAAGACGCTGCGCGAGGACCTGCACGCGCTGGCCGAGCAGGCGCCGGTCGTCGACCTGGGGGCGCGGGCCGTCCTGCGCGCCCGGCGCAGGCGCGCGACCCGGCTGGCGGTGAGCGTCGCGGCGGCGCTCTGCGTGGTCGGGGGCGGCGGCGCCGTGCTGCTGCAGCAGGCGCGTCCGGCGCCGCCGATCGTGCTCACGCCGCCGGCGGCCACCGCCCCTCCGCTGCCCGCCAAGGGGGTCGCGCCGGTCGAGCAGTTCTACCGGCCGATGTGCCGCACCGACGGTCCGGCGTGCCGGTGGCGGCTGGTCACCCGGGACGGCGCCACGTACGAGCTGACCGACGGGCCTCGGAACGGGCCGGTCGAGGCGACGGCCGACGGGCGCCGGATCGCCTACTACAGCCCTGGCAAGCGCACGATCGTCGTCCGGGACCTGGCCGGCGGCCAGGTGTGGACGTCGCCGCTGAAGCAGGACGACCGGGACTTCGCCGGCGAGTACGCGCTGCGGCTCTCCCCCGGCGGCCTGCGGTTCGCGGTGTCGGCGACGGGCGCGCCCCGGCTCGTGGACGTGCGGGCCGGCACGTCGGCCTCGCTGCCGAAGGGCTCGTGGCCGGTGAGCGTGGCCGACGGGACGGGCCCGGTCGTGCTGGCCAGGGCCAAGGGGGACACCACGTCGTTGTGGGTGTCCGGCCGCGACCCGCTGACGGTCCCGGAGCACACCTACGACTTCAGCGCCCTGGCCCCGGACGGCCGCACGATCGCCCGCGTCGGCACGACCCTCGACCGGAACCGCGAGCCCATGGTGCGGCGCGACGGCACGATCGTCGTCTTCGACGTCACGGGAGGCGCGGAGCGCCGGGTCAGGCCGGCCGGGCTCGCCGCGGGGCTGCGGCCGGCCAAACTGGGCGGCTGGACGTCCGCCCGTGAGGTGACGATGCTGGCCTATCCGGACGACGCCCCCCGCGCCACCGCCGTGGTCTACGCGGTGGACGTGGACTCGGGACGTGCCACCGAGCTGTTCGCGCTGCGGGGGGACGGCCAGTCGTCCGTGCCCGGACTGGTCCGCTAGCCGGCGGGGGTCAGGGGGCCGCGCCGTAGACCGGTTCGGGGGCGGGCGCGGCCTCCAGGAGCGTGGCGACGGCCTCCCCCACCTCCTCCGGCGACCACCGGGCGCCCCGGTCCACGGCGGGGCCGTGGCGCCAGCCGGTGGCGAGCGCGATCGTGCCGCCCTCGACCTCGAAGACCCGGCCCGTCACGTGCGCGGAGGCCGCCGAGCCGAGCCAGACCACGAGCGGGGCGACGTTCGCCGGGTCCATGGGGTCGAACCCGTCCTGCGGCCTGGCCATGGTCGCCGCGAACACCTCCTCGGTCATCCGGGTGCGGGCGGCCGGCGCGATGGCGTTGACGGTGACGCCGTAGCGGGCCAGCTCGGCGGCGGCGACCTGGGTGAGCGCGGCGATCCCGGCCTTGGCCGCCGAGTAGCCGGCCTGGCCGACGCTGCCCAGCAGGCCCGCGCCCGAGGAGGTGTTGACCACCCTGCCGGACACCTCCTCGCCCGCCTTCGAGCGCTCCCGCCAGTACGCGGCCGCGTGCCGCAGCGGCAGGAAGTGGCCTTTGAGGTGCACGCGGACGACGTCGTCCCAGTCCTGCTCGGTCATCGAGACCAGCATGCGGTCGCGCAGGAAGCCGGCGTTGTTGACCAGGACGTCCAGCCGGCCGTACGCGCTGACGGCGGTCTTGACCAGCCGGGCGGCGCCGGCCCAGTCGGACACGTCGTCGCAGTTGGCCACCGCCCGGCCGCCGAGGGCCTCGATCTCGGCGACGACCTCGTGGGCCGGGCCGGCGGACGCGCCGCCGCCGTCGCGGGCGGTGCCGAGGTCGTTCACCACGACGCGGGCGCCCTGCCGGGCGAACTCCAGGGCGTGCTGCCTGCCGATGCCGCGTCCGGCGCCTGTCACGATCACCACGCGGCCAGCGCAAATGCCCACAAGACCTCCCAAGGGATCATGCACAGATATCAGGAAATATCGTCAGAAGCCAGGTGTTGCCAGGCGGGGATCTCGCCGCCGCCGTCCACCCGTACCTCGGCGCCGGTGACGTAGCCGGGGGCGGCCAGCCACAGGCACGCCGCGGCCACGTCGGCGGGCGTGGCCGGGCGGCCCGCGGGGATGGTGGCGTCCGCCCGGCCCTGTCCGGTGTACCGCTCGGCCGCCGTGGTGTCGGCCAGGCCGACCACGACCGAGTTGACTCTGACCTCGGGGGCCCATTCGGCGGCCAGGCAGCGGGCCAGGTGGTGCAGGCCCGCCTTGGCGGCGCCGTACGCGGCTGTGCCGGGCGAGGGACGGGCGCCGCTGACGCTGCCGATCATCACGATCGCCCCGCGGGCGGCCGCCAGCAGCGGGTGGGCCCGCTGGGAGACCAGCAGGGGGGCGGTCAGGTTGAGCTCGATGACGCGGGCGTGCAGGCGCGGCGAGGTGCCCGACACGGGGGCGGGCGGCGAGCCGCCGGCGTTGTTGACCAGCACGTCCAGGCGGTCGAACCCGGCGACCAGCCGTTCGACGTCCGCCGGGACGCGCACGTCGGCCTGGACGAAGCGGAGTCCGTCCAGCGGGCCGGGATCCTTCCTGGCGCAGACCGTCACGTCGGCGCCGGCCGCGCGGAAGGCCCTGGCGATGCCCGCGCCGATGCCCTGGGTGCCGCCCGTCACCAGCACGGACCTGCCCGTGTAGTCGTAAGTGACCGTCACGGGTGCTACCGTACCAAGCAAGCGTTAGGTGCGACCAGGGAGCGCGATGGGGATCACACTGCGGGACGGGCCGGTCGCCGAGGTCGTGGTGGACGTGCCGCCGGTGAACGCGTTGACCGTCCAGGGCTGGGCCGACCTGGCGGCGGCGGTGCGCGCGGCCGGGCGCGACCCGGCGACCAGGGTGGTGGTGCTGCGGGCCGAGGGCCGCGGGTTCAACGCCGGCGTGGACATCAAGGAGATGCAAGCCGACGCCGGGCACACGGCGCTCGTCGGGGCGAACCGGCAGTGTTTCGAGGCGTTCGCGGCCGTCTACGAGTGCGAGGTGCCGGTGGTCGCCGCCGTGCACGGACACTGCCTGGGCGGCGGCGTCGGCCTGGCCGGCAACGCCGACGTGGTGGTGGCCAGCGAGGACGCCTACTTCGGGCTGCCCGAGGTGGACCGCGGGGCGCTCGGGGCCGCCACGCACCTGGCCCGGCTGGTGCCCCAGCACCTCATGCGGGCCATGGTCTACACGTGCCGGAACGTCACGGCGGCCGAGCTGCGCGCGTTCGGGTCGGTCCTGGAGGTGGTGCCGCGCGACAAGCTGCGCGCGGCGGCGATGGAGGTGGCCGGGCAGATCGCGGCCAAGGATCCGTACGTCATCCGCCGCGCCAAGGAGTCGCTGAACGGCATCGACCCGGTGGACGTGCGGCGCAGCTACCGCTTCGAGCAGGGCTTCACCTTCGAGCTGAACCTCATGGGCATGGGCGACGAGCACAGGGAGCGGTTCCGATGAGCAAGGTGATGTCCGTCGAGGAGGTCGCGGCCTCGGTGGAGAGCGGGATGACGGTCGGGATCGGCGGCTGGGGCTCGCGGCGCAAGCCCATGGCCCTGGTGGGCGGCCTGCTGCGCACGTCCGTGCGGGATCTGACGGTCGTCTCCTACGGCGGCCCGGACGTCGGCATGTTGTGCGCGGCGGGCAAGGTGCGCCGGGTCGTGGCGCCGTTCGTCACGCTCGACTCCATCCCCCTCGAACCGCACTTCCGGGCGGCCAGGCAGGCGGGCGCGGTCGAGTTCACCGAGTACGACGAGGGCATGTTCTTGTTCGGGCTGCTGGCGGCGGCGCACCGGCTGCCGTTCCTGCCGACGCGGGCGGGGCTCGGGTCCGGCGTGCTGCGGGTCAATCCGGAGCTGCGGACCGTGCGCTCGCCGTACGGGGACGGGGAGGAGCTGGTCGCGGTGCCCGCCCTGACCATGGACGTGGCGCTGGTGCACCTGAACCGGGCCGACGCCCGCGGGAACGCCCAGTACCTCGGGCCCGACCCGTACTTCGACGACCTGTACGCCAAGGCTGCCGCGCGCTGCTACGTGTCCTGCGAGCGGCTGGTGGACACCGCCGACCTGCTGAAGGAGGGCCCGGTGCAGTCGTTGCTGATCAGCCGGTCGATGGTGACCGGCGTGGTCGAGGCGCCCGGCGGGGCCGGGTTCACCTCGTGCGAGCCGGACTACCCGCGCGACGAGGAACGGCAGCGGCGGTACGTGGAGGGCGGCGTCGATGACGAGAACTGAGGTGAGCAGGGCGGACGTTTGTGTGCTGGCCTGCGCGGAGGCGTTCAGGGGCGACGGGGAGATCCTGGCGGCCGGGATCGGCGGCGCGATCACGGTGCTGGCCGCGCGGCTGGCCCGGCTGACGTTCGAGCCCGAGCTGCTCACCTCCGACGGCGTCTGCCTGCTCACCGGCGACGTGCCCGCGCTGGGGGCGGCGCCCGGGGTGGTGGAGGGGTGGCTGCCGTTCCGGGAGCACCTGTGGCTGGTGCTGAACGGCCGCCGGCACGTGATGCTCGGCGCGAGCCAGATCGACCGGCACGGGAACAGCAACATCTCCTGCATCGGCGACTGGGCCCGGCCCAAGGCCCAGCTCCTCGGGGTGCGCGGGGCGCCGGGGAACACGCGGTGCGACCCGACGAGCTACTGGATCCCGCGGCACTCGCGGCGGGTGTTCGTGCCCGAGGTGGACATGGTGAGCGGGCTGGGCACCGACCGGGGGGCGTACGAGCTGCGGCGGGTGGTGACGGACCTGGCGGTGCTCGACTTCGCCACGCCCGACGGCTCGATGCGCCTGGTGTCCACGCATCCGGGGGTGGGCGTGGCCGACGTGCTGGCCGCCACCGGCTTCGACCTGGTCGTCCCGCCGCAGGTGCCCACGACGCGGGAGCCGGACGCGGTCGAGCTGGCCGTCCTGGACCGGCTGGATCCCGGCCGGGCGCGCGACCGCGAGGTGGCCGGGTGAGGACGGCGCTGACCGAGCTCACCGGCTGCCGCCATCCCGTCGTCCAGACCGGCATGGGGTACGTCGCGGGCGCCCGGCTGGCCGCGGCCGTCTCGGCGGCGGGCGGGCTGGGCGTGATCGGCGCCGCCACCATGTCGGTGCCCGAGATGACGGCGGCGGTCAGGCGGGTCAAGGAGCGGACCGACGCTCCCTTCGGGGTGAACATCCGCTCCGACGCCGACGACGCGGCCGAGCGGGTGGAGGTGATGATCAGGGAGGGCGTGCGGGTGGCGTCGTTCGCCCAGGCGCCCCGGCGCGAGCTGATCGCCCGGCTCAAGGACGCGGGGGTCGTCACCATCCCGTCGGTGGGGGCGCGCCGGCACGCCGAGAAGGTGGCCGCGTGGGGCGTGGACGCGGTGATCGTGCAGGGCGGCGAGGGCGGCGGGCACACCGGCCCGCTGGCCACCACGCTGCTGCTGCCGCAGGTCGTGGACGCGGTCGACATCCCGGTGATCGCGGCGGGCGGCTTCTTCGACGGCCGGGGCCTGGTCGCCGCGCTGGCCTACGGCGCGTGCGGGATCGCCATGGGCACCCGGTTCCTGCTGACCCGCGAGTCCCCGGTGCCGGACACGGTCAAGGACGTCTACCTGACCGCCCGCGAGACCGTCGTGACGACCAGGGTGGACGGCGTGCCGCACCGCGTGCTCAGCACCCCGTTCGTGGCCTCGCTGGAACGGTCGCGGCTGCTGCGCGCGGTGCTGAACGGCGCACGGTTCCGGCGGCTGTCCGGCCTGTCGTGGGGCGCGCTGGTCCGCGAGGGACGCCGGATGCGCCGCGGCCGGGAGCTGACCTGGGCGCAGGTGCTCCAGGCGGCCAACACGCCGGTGCTGCTGCGCGCGGCGATGGTGGACGGCCGGGCCGACCTCGGGGTGATGGCCTCCGGCCAGGTGGTGGGCGTGATCGAGGACCTGCCGTCGTGCGCCGAGCTGATCGGCCGGGTGATGGCCGAGGCCGAGGCGGTGCTCAAGCGCCTGCCCTGACCCGCACGGCGCCTGATCCGTGCTGGTCTGATCCGCGGCGCGTCTGGCTCACACGACGGTGATGCCCCTGGCCAGCAGGATGGCGTTGGCCTGGGTCTGGTTGATGATCGCGCCGGCGAAGGCGCGCAGCTTGGCGTCGTCGGGCTGCCCGAGGTCGGCGCCGCGCAGGTCGGCCTTGGCGAAGGTGGTGTTGAGCAGTCGCGTGCCGATGAGCCGGCAGTCGCTGAAGGTGGCCTCGGTGAAGTCGCAGCCCGACAGGTCGGCGTCGTCGAAGCGCACGCCCTCGATGAACTCGCCGCGCAGCGAGCAGCCGCCGAGGTTGGCCAGCGTCAGGTTGCACCGCGCGACCTTGAAGCCGGTGCCGCGCGAGGCCGTGAGCGCGGCGCCGATCATGCGGCAGCCCTGGAAGGAGGCGTCGGTGAGCAGGGCGCCGCCGAACTGGGCCGAGGACAGGTCGACGTCGGTGAAGGTCGCGTCGATCAGGTCGGCGTCGTTGAACCTCGGCCGCATGCGGCCGCCGCCCGCGAAGACCGCGCCGTCGAGGTCGGCCTTGCGCAGGTCGGCGCCGTCGAGCACGCAGGACTCGAAGCGGGCGCCGGCCAGCGCGGCTCCGGACAGGTCGGCCTCCGTCAGGTCGCAGTCGCGGAAGACGTGCGGCCCGTCGTCGTGGAGGGCGGGGCGGCTGTGGGAGAGGTCTTCGCCGTCGAGGATCACGGTGTCACAGCGTACCGGTGAGCACCTCCGCCGCCGCCTGGCCGCAGACCCGCGCCGACCCGTACGTGGCGATGTGCACGGCGCCGAGGTCGGAGCGGGCGGGCAGGCCCATCTCCACGACGACGGCGTCCGGCCGGGCGCTGAGCAGGTGCCGCAGCGCCTCGCCCTGCCAGGCGTAGCGGTGGGCGTCGCGGACCACGATCACCAGCGGGCGCTGCGCCGCCTCGCCTATCAGCCGCTCCAGCCTGGGCCCGGTGGTGTCCCCGGCCGCCAGCCGGGTGACGGCGGTGCCGGGCAGCAGCCGTCCGAGCGGTTCGCCGACGCCCCACGGGGTGCCCTTGTCGATGGCCAGGTTCATCTCGGGCGTCAGCTCGACCACGTGCGCCGCCCCGGTCAGCGGCAGCACGGCCGCCGTGGACCTGCGGGTGACGCGGACGGCCCGGCGGGCCGCGGAGAGCCCGAGGTAGCCGTCCTCCGGTACGGGGCTGCCCGAGGAGGTGGTCCAGGCGGCCAGCTCGCGGACCCTGCGTGCGGCGTCGGCCAGTCGCTCCTCGGGCAGCAGTCCTTCGGTCACGGCGGCGGCGATGGCGTCGCGGACCTCGACGGCGGTGGCCTCGTCGGCCCGCTCGCCGCCCACGCAGATCGCGTCGGCCCCCGCGGCTATGGCGCGGGCGGAGGCGCCCCCGATCCCGTACGCCCCCGACACCGCAGCCATTTCTATGCCGTCCGTGATGATCATTCCCTGGAAGCCCAGCTCCTCGCGCAGCAGGCCCGTGAGGACCTTGGGGCTGAGCGTGGCGGGCAGCTCGGCGTCGTAGGAGGGCACGAGCAGGTGGCCGGTCATGATCGACCGGACCCCCTCCTTGATCGCCTCCCGGAACGGGAAGAGCGCCTCCTCGATGCCGGCGTCGGCCACCACGGGCACGCCGTGGTGGGAGTCGACGGTGGTGTCCCCGTGGCCGGGGAAGTGCTTGGCGCAGGCGGCCACCCCGGCCGACTGCAGGCCGCGGACGAACGCCCTGGTGTGCCGGGCGACGAGCGCGGGGTCGGCGCCGAAGGAGCGCAGGCCGATGACCGGGTTGTCGGGGTTGGAGTTGACGTCGGCGGACGGGGCGAAGTCGATCGTGATGCCCGCGGCCGCCAGCTCGCCGCCCATGTCCCTGGCCAGAGCCTCGGTGAGGCCGACGTCGTCCACGACGCCGAGCGCGTAGCCGCCGGGACGGCTGCTGCCGGTGCTCACCTCCAGCCGGGTGACCTCACCGGACTCCTCGTCGGTGCCGACGAGCACCGCGGGGTTCTCCGCGCGCAGTGCGGCGGTGAGCCGGGCGACCTGCGCGGGGTCGGCGATGTTGCGGGAGAACAGCACCACGCCGGCCAGTCCCTCGCCGAGTCGTCGGCGGATCCAGTCCGGAGGCATCTGTCCCACGAAACCAGGGAGGAGGACGGCATCGGCGAGGCGAAGAAGGTCACCGCTGAGGGGCATGACCCGAAATCTAATAGGAAAGTTTCCTATTTGCTAGAGGCATTTTCTGATGTCAGCCCGGTTCCTTCCGTGTCTTATTCAACCATTGCCGTAAATGCTCACTTCAGTTGCGCGGCACGGCCTTTCAGCCGAGACGTTCGATGACGGTGACGTTCGCCTGTCCCCCGCCTTCGCACATGGTCTGCAGGCCGTACCGGCCGCCGGTGCGTTCCAGTTCGTGCAGCAGCTTCACGGTCAGGACCGCGCCGGTCGCGCCGAGCGGATGGCCGAACGCGATGGCGCCGCCGTTGGGGTTCACCCTGGACGGGTCGGCGCCGGTCTCCTTCATCCAGGCCAGCACGACGGAGGCGAACGCCTCGTTGATCTCGATCGCGTCGAAGTCGTCGATGGCCAGGCCGGTCCGGCCCAGGGCGTGGGCCGTGGCGGGGATGGGGGCGGAGAGCATCATGATCGGGTCCGCGCCGCGCGCCGAGAGGTGGTGCACGCGGGCGCGCGGGGTCAGCCCGTGGTCGCGTACGGCCCGGGGCGAGGCGACCAGCAGCGCCGCCGCGCCGTCGGAGATCTGGGAGGCCAGCGCCGCCGTGAGCCGTCCCCCTTCGCTCAACGGCCTGAGCGCGGCCATCTTCTCCGGCGAGGTGTCCCGGCGGGGGGCCTCGTCGTCGGCGACGCCCTCACAGGGGACGATCTCGCGCCGGAAGCGCCCCTCGTCCACGGCCCGCAGCGCGCGGCGGTGGGACTCGTAGGCGTAGAGCTCCATCTCCTCGCGCGACAGGTCCCAGGCCACCGCCATCTGCTCGGCCCCGGCGAACTGGGAGACCTCCGCCGCGCCGTAGCGGGCCGCCCAGCCCTTGGACCCGGCGTACGGGGTCTCGTGCCCGAGCGGCCGGCCCGCCAGCATGGCCGAGGAGATCGGGATCATGCTCATGTTCTGCACGCCGCCCGCCACCACCAGGTCGCTGGTTCCCGACAGCACGGCTTGGGCGGCGAAGTGCAGGGCCTGCTGCGAGGAGCCGCACTGGCGGTCGACGGTGACGCCCGGCACCTGCTCGGGCAGCCCGGCGGCCAGCCAGCAGGTACGCGCGACGTCCCCGGCCTGCGGCCCGATCGTGTCCACGCAGCCGAAGATCACGTCCTCGACGGCGGCGGGATCGGCGTCGGCCCGCCGCATCAGCTCGCGCAGGACGTGCGCGCCGAGGTCGGCCGGGTGGGCCGCGGCCAGCCCGCCGTTCCTGCGCCCGACGGGGGTACGGACGGCGGCGACGATGTAAGCCTCGTTCATCCCGCAATCCTAACAAGCGCTTGGTAAGTAAGATAATGCCCTACGAGCTGGGCCTGACGCGTGAACAAGCGATTGTCTGAGGGCTCATAATGGGAAACGTGACCACGCGAAAGAACTCCGGCACCACCACGTCACCGGCGAAGCGCCAGCGCGCCTCCTCCACTGGGGCGGCCTCAGAGCGGCGCGACCACCTCGTCAAACTCGCCGCGGAGCTCTTCGCGCGCAAGGGCTTCCAGGCCACGACCGTACGCGAGATCGCCGACGAGGCGGGCATCCTGTCCGGCAGCCTCTACCACCACTTCGACTCCAAGGAGACGATCGTCGACGAGGTGCTGTCCACCTTCCTCGACGACCTCATCGCCCGCTACCGCGCCGCCGTCGACACCAACTCCGACGCCCGCACGGTCCTGTCGGAGATGGTGCGCATCGGCTTCGGCACGCTGGAGCCCCACCGCGCCGCGATCACCGTCATGCAGAACGACTGGAACTACCTGCGCCAGTTCGAGCGCTTCAACTACCTGGTCAAGGCCGAGGACGAGGTCGAGCAGATCTGGGTGACCCAGATCAAGGCCGGTCAGGCGGCCGGGCTGTTCAGGGCCGACGTCGACCCCAAGCTGACCTACCGGATGATCCGCGACACCATCTGGGTGGCCGTGCGCTGGTTCCGTCCCGGCGGCCGGCTCAACACCACCGCGCTGGCCGAGCACTACATCACGGTGCTGTTCGACGGGCTCGCCACCGGCGAGCGCACGACCCAGCGTCAGGGATGAGCCTCGGCAAGGCGGTGCGGCTGGCCCTTGAGGAGGTCGCCGAGCCGGACAAGGCCGAGCCGATGCGCGCGTACATGAAGTCGGAGATGCCCTTCCTCGGCGTGCAGGCCACGCCGAGGCGGGCGGCGCTGCGGCGGGTGTTCGCCCGCCACCGCCTCGACTCCGCGCCCGAGTGGCGGCGCGCGGTGCTCTCGCTGTGGCGGGAGGCCGAGTACCGCGAGGAGCGTTACGCCGCCGTCGAGCTGACCGGCCACCGCTACTACCGCGACTTCCAGACCCTCTACACCGTGCCGATGTACGAGGAGATGATCGTCACCGGCGCCTGGTGGGACCTGGTCGACGAGCTGGCCACCCATCGCGTCGGCGACCTGCTGGCGGCCTTCCCCGACACCATGCGCCCGCTCATGCTGGAATGGGCGGCCGACGCCGACCTGTGGAAGCGCCGCACGGCGATCCTGTGCCAGAACCGCTTCAAGTCCCGCACCGACACGGCCCTGTTATACGCCTGCATCGAGCCCAGCCTGTCCGACACCGACTTCTTCGCCCGCAAGGCCATCGGCTGGTCCTTACGCGAGTACGCCAAGACCAACCCCGACGAAGTCATCCGGTACGTCCGCGCCAAGGGCATCTCCGGCCTGAGCCGCCGCGAGGCCCTGAAGAACCTGCCCGTGAGTTAGCCCCTCCTCATCCGGCCTCATCCGCTCTCACCTGCCCTCACCCGCTCTCACCTGCCCTCACCTGCTCTCACCTGGTCCAGAGCGCGTCCTGCACCGCCTGCACCAGCGCCATCAGCTCCGGCGTCACCCGCTCGCGCGCCCAGGCCAGCGCGTAGGTGATGCGCAGCTCCCCCGCCTCCAGCGGCACGAACCGCACGTCGTCCCGCCTGACGGCCCTGACCAGGAGCTGCGGGATCGGCAGCACCCCCGCCCCGGCGGCCACGAGATCGAGCGCGGCGGCGAAGTCGTCGTCGGCCACCATCCGCGCCCGCCCCGGCAGCCCCGCCCACGGCCGGCTCCCCGGCGTCAGCAGCACCTGCCCGCCCAGGTCGTCCGGCGTCACCCTGCCGTGCCCGGCCAGCCGGTGCCCGAGCGGGACGGCCAGATGGTCCACGGTCACGTGGAAGCGGGCCGCCGTGACGAACTGCGCGGGCGCCGGCGTGGCCAGGATCGCGGCCGAGACCTCCCCGCTGCCCAGCGCCTGGGCCGCGGCGCCCCGCCCGGCCACGACGAGTTCGACGCCGATCGCCGGGGCACGTCCGGCCAGCCGTCTGGCGATGCGCGCGGCGAGGGTGCCCACCAGCGGTGGATAAGCCAGGTGAATGGTCGGGCGGGCCAGTCTGGCGGCTTCCGCGGTGAACGCCTGGGCCGATTCGAGCACCTGCCGGGCGTACGGCAGCAGGCCCTTGCCCTCGGCCGTCAGCCGCACCTCGCGGGCGTTGCGCTCGAAGAGCCTGACCCCGGCGGCGCGTTCGAGCCGGGTGATGGCCTGGCTGACGGCGGGCTGCGACATGCCCAGGTCGTCGGCGGCGGCCGAGAAGCCGAGCCGCTCGGCGACCAGGAGGAAGCAGTGGATCTCCTTGAGCATAAGCAGCACTTATCGATGATGCACCACGTCGGCCTCGCCGGACACGATTCCCGCATCTGACCGACGTGATCGAGGAGCTGAGATGTCGCCATTCCCCACGTCCACGGTGCTCGGGTACCCGAGGATCGGGCCGCGACGGGAGCTGAAGCGGGCCCTGGAGTCGTACTGGGACGGGCGGTCCGGCCGCGCGGAGCTGGAGCGGACGGGCGCGGAGATCAGGGAGCGGACCTGGCGGCGGCTGGCCGAGCTGGGCCTGGAAGGGCTGCCGTCCAACACCTTCTCCCTGTACGACCACGTGCTGGACACGGCGGTGCTGCTGGGCGCGGTGCCCGAGCGCTACCGCGCGGCCGAGGACCCCTACTTCGCGATGGCCAGGGGCACCGAGGGGCTGGCGCCGCTGCGGATGACGAAGTGGTTCGACACCAACTACCACTACATCGTGCCGGAGATCGGCCCGGAGACCGTCTTCAAGCTGGACGCCGCCAAGCCGCTCGCCGAGGTGCGCGAGGCCCGCGCGCTGGGCTACGAGACGCGGCCCGTCGTGGTCGGGCCGGTGACGTTCCTGCTGCTGGCCGGGGCGCCCGAGCGGCTGGAGGACGTGCTCGGCTGCTACGAGGAGCTGCTCGCGGCGCTGGCCGCCGAGGGCGTCGACTGGGTGCAGCTCGACGAGCCGGCGCTGGTCGGCGACCGCACGCCCGAGGAGCTGGCGACCGTGCGGCTCGCCTACGACCGGCTGGGGTCGGCGGCCGTCCGCCCGGGGCTGTTCGTGGCCTCCTACTTCGGCGACCTCGGGCCCGCGCTGCCGGTGCTGGCGGGCACGCCCGTCGAGGCGATCGGCGTGGACCTGGTGCGCGGCGGCGCCGTGCCCGACCTGCCGGGCAAGACCGTGGTCGCGGGCGTGGTGTCGGGCCGCGACGTGTGGCGCACCGCGCCGGAACGCGCCCTGGCCGCCCTCGGCGGCGTGCGCGCGGACCGGGTGACGGTGAGCACGTCGTGCTCGCTGCTGCACGTGCCCTACGACGTGGCCGCCGAGCCCGACCTGGACCCGGCGCTGCGGGAACGGCTGGCGTTCGCCGAGCAGAAGGTGGCCGAGGTGGTGGCGCTGGCCCTCACCGTCGCCGAGGGGCCGGACTTCCGGGGGCCGGTCCCGGCCGCGCCCTCCGTGCCGCTGACCGCGCCGGCCGCGCCGGAGGAGCGGGCGCCGTACCCGGTGCGGGCCGCCGCCCAGGCCGCCCACCTGGGCCTGCCCGTACTGCCGATCACCACCATCGGCTCGTTCCCGCAGACCGGCGAGCTGCGCGCGGCCAGGGCGGCCGTGGTGGCCGGAACGCTGTCGGCGGAGGACTACGAGCGGCGCGTCGAGGCCGAGATCGAGCGCGTCGTCAGGGTGCAGGAACGCCTCGGCCTGGACGTGCTCGTGCACGGCGAGCCCGAGCGCAACGACATGGTCCAATACTTCGCCGAGCACCTGGACGGGTTCGCGGTCACCACGAACGGCTGGGTCCAGTCGTACGGGTCGCGCTGCACCCGGCCGCCGATCCTGCACGGCGACGTCGGCCGTCCCGGGCCCATCACCGTGCGCTGGGCCTCCTACGCGCAGTCGCTCACCGCCAAGCCGGTCAAGGGCATGCTCACCGGGCCGGTGACGATCGTGGCCTGGTCGTTCGTCCGCGACGACCTGCCGCTGCGGGACGTGGTGTTCCAGGTGGCCGACGCGGTGCGCGAGGAGGTGCGCGACCTGGAGGCGGCCGGCGTGTCGATCATCCAGGTGGACGAGCCCGCCCTGCGCGAGCTGCTGCCGCTGCGGCGGGCCGCTCAGGCCGACTACCTGGAGTGGGCGGTGGCGGCGTACCGGCGGGCCACCTCCGGCGCGGCCGACCGCACCCAGATCCACACCCACCTGTGCTATTCGGACGCCGACCAGATCCTGGCCGCAATCGACGGCCTGGACGCCGACGTCACCACGATCGAGTCGGCCCGCTCGGGGGCGCGCATCCTGGGCGCGGTGCGCACGTTCGGCCGCGGCCTCGGCCCCGGCGTGTACGACATCCACTCCCCGCGCGTGCCCGGCGCGGACGAGGTCGAGGACCTGCTGCGCAGGACGCTGGCGGCGCTGCCGGCCGAGCGGGTCTGGGTCAACCCCGACTGCGGGCTGAAGACGCGCACGTACGAGCAGGTGGAAGCCTCGCTGGCGCACGTCGTCGAGGCCACCCGGCGGCTGCGGGCCGAGCTTCAGCCGTAGAGCTCGGTGAACTCCTCGACCGTCATCCCGAACAGGATCCCGTCGTCGTAGCGCCCGGCGGCGAAGCGGCTCCTGCGCCGGCGGCCCTCCTCGACGAAGCCGAGCCGCCGGTGCAGGGCCTGCGACGGTTCGTTGGAGCTGTAGACCCACGCCTCGGCCTTCTGGAAGCGGCGCTCGGCGAACATGTAGCGCAGCAGCAGGACGATCGCCTCGCTGGCGTAGCCCTTGCGGTGGTGGGGGGTGCCGATGGAGATGCCGTAGCAGAACGTGCCGTGCATGCGCTCGACCTCGTGCGTGTTGAGCATGCCGACCGGCCGGCCGTCGGCCGCGTCGGCGATCACCAGGCGGAGCTCGTCCATGTCGGACTCCTGCTCGGCCAGCTCCCTGGCCCACTTCTGCGCCTGGGCGGCCGAGCGGGGCGGAGGCAGCCGCCAGCCGTTCCTGGCCGCGTCGGTGTCCTCCTCGAAGGCGAAGAGCTCCGCCCAGTCCTCCGGTTCGATGGCCCTCAGGCGCACGCGCTCGCCGACCCACGCAGACGTCATGATGGGGAGCAAACCAGAGCACGCCCCCGGCGCGCGAACCCTTTTCCGGCCCCCACCCGCTTTCCGGCTCTCACCCGCTTTCCGGCCCTCACCCGCGCCCGTACGTGTCCTCGGCCCGCCAGAAGTACCAGAGCCCGAGGGTCAGCCCGGCGACCGCCCAGAACGCGCAGCTCAGCCAGACGAGCGGGCGCGGGCTGGACGCGTGGATCAGGATGTCGCGCATGAACTCGATGATGGAGGCCGCGGGGTTGAGATACATGACGTCGGCCACCCACTGCGGCAGCCCCACCCCGCCGACCGGCTCGCCGGTGACCGGGTCCGGATATCCCACGATCTTGTACTGGATCGAGAAGAAGACCCCGGAGGCGTACAACCAGGTCCGCAAAACGAACGGCAGGAGCTGGTTCACGTCGCGCAGCGAGGCCCCCAACCGCGCCAGGACCAGGCTCAGCCCGATGTTGAACATCGTCTGCAGCAGCACGGCGACCGGGATCAGCAGCCAGAACCAGGTGGGGAACTCCCCCATGACGACCACGAGCACGAGCAGCACCCCCATGGAGACCGCCGCCTGCCGCAACTCCTGAAGGGTGTAGGCCAGGGGAAGCGCGGCGCGCGGGAAGTGCAGGGCGCGGATGAGCGAGAGGTTCCCCGAGACGGACTTGGCCCCCGCCGAGGCCGACCGCTGGCTGTAGGTGAAGACGAACATCCCCGTGACAAGGAACGCGGCATAGTTCTCGATGTGGTCGTGTCCGCCCAGGACGAGGCCGAACATGACCCAGTAGATGCCGGCGTTCAGCAGCGGCGTCAGCACCTGCCAGAGTTGCCCGAGCGCGGAGCCGGAGTACTTCGAGGCGGTGCGCGAGGTCGCGTACACCAGGATGAAGTGCCGGCGTTCCCATAATCGGCGCAGGTAGACGTGCAGGTCCGGGCGGGCCATGGCTCGCCTCAGCCCGTGCCGGGTCGCGAGGGCGGCGAGTGATTCCTGTTCGGGCGCGGATGACATGGGAGTCTCCTCACGGCCTGCTGCGTCGCGGAATGCCCAGGAGTCTAGGCTCCGGCGTGGCGGGACGGGCGTCCTGGCGCTTTGGAGAGGGGCGGCGGCGCGGGCGTCCGGGCGCTTTCGAGAAGGGCGGCGGCGCGGGCGGCGGGTCAGGTGGCTCGTCCGTCGAGGAAATCGACGACGCGGTCGTTGAGGTCGGCGGGGTCGTGCCACGGCATCGCGTGATGGGACAGGTGCGGCAGCACCTCGGTCCGCGCGCCCGGCAGCAGGCGGGCGGCGGCCGACGCGACGCGGTGCGGGGAGTGCGCCTTGCCGCGTCCGGCGACGAGCACGAGAGCGGGCGTGGTGAGCGCGCGCAGCGATCCCGGCTCGGGCCGTTTCCCGGTGACGACCTTCGTGTCCGGGAACTCCGCGGCCAGGCCGTAGAGCCGCAGCCAGGCGGGGTCGGCGGGCGCGCCGCCGGTCTCCCACTCCAGGAAGGCCCGCGCGCGAGCGGCCGTCGGCCGCAGCAGGGTGGGCAGTGCGCGGGCCAGGTATCCCGGCCGGAACCCGCCGAAGCACTGCGTCGGGTCGAGGAGGACGAGCCGCTCGACCCGCCGGGGCGCGTGGAGCGCGTACGTCAGGGCGATCCATCCGCCGTAGGAGTGTCCGCACACCGCGGCGCCGTCGATGCCGAGGCCGTCGAGCACGCCGTCCAGCCAGCCGAGCAGGTCGCCGACGGTGCGCAGGCGGCGTTCGCCGCGGACGCTGCGGCCCGGCTCGCCGATGCGGTCCACGGCGTAGACGCGATGGCGGCAGGCGAACGCGGCGACGTTGGCGTACCACATCGCCGCCGTGGTGCCACCGCCGTGCAGCAGGACCAGCGGCGGGCCATCGGCGGGGCCGCACGCGTTCACCCGGGTCGTGCCGTACGCCGAGGGCAGGTCGATCGGCTCGACCGGAACCGGCCAGCGTTCGAGGACCGCGTCGTAGGCGGAGAAGAAGTCGGACATGCCGCACCTAACTAAATAGCTTGCTCAGCAATAATCTCGCTCGGCGAGATAATGCCATACTGGTGGCATGACGATGCGGCCGGAGCATGCCGAAAACGTGGACGATCAGGACGCCGGGATGCGGCTGGTCCATCTGCTGCGCGCCGTCACCGTGGAACTCGACCGCATGGGCGAGCGGTTCGCCGCCGCGCACGCCCTGCACCCGACCGACGTACGCGCCCTCATCTGCCTGCTCGACGCCGCCCGCACCGGCGCCCCCGCCACCCCAGGAACGCTGGGCACGCACCTCGGCCTCAACTCCGCGGGCACCACGGCGGTGGTGGACCGTCTGGAACGGCTCGGCCACGTCCGCCGGGAACGCGACACCCGGGACCGGCGGCGGGTGCTGCTGAAGGTCGACGAGAGCGCCGTCACGCTGGGCTGGAGCTTCTTCGGCCCGCTCATCCAGGAGATCGTCGCCCTCATGGGCCGGTACGACCCCGCAGAACGGGCCACCATCGAACGCTTCCTCGGCGACGTCCACAAAACCGTCACCCGGAGTTAGGCCGACGGCGCAAGTCAGCCTGGCTGTTGCAGCCTGCTCTCGGTCTGGAGGTTGCCGGCCAGTTCCGCCATGGTCGCCCCGCAGCGGACGTTCGAGAGCCCGCTGTCACCGGACACGAGAGGCACGCGGAACGCGACCCAGCCGCCGGTCACGTCGATGATCCGCCACCCGGGAAACCTGCCGAGAACCTCCCGCAAGGTGATTCGGCGATCCCGGCGCGCAGTCGGTGGAGACGCGAGACCGCGAGGAAGGGCTGGGCGGAACGCTGCCGGCCAAGATCCGCTCATCCTTGACCTGCTACCGGACGCTGCCGGACCTCGATGGCTGCGAGATCCGTCTGCACGCGACTCACTCTGTACGCCTCGCTGTTCCGCTACGACGACGACATCCTGGTCAACCCGCACGCGTACGGCGAACCGGCCTCCGCCAACCCGGCCTTCCACTTCCATCGTCTCGACGGAGGGACGATGGCCGAGCACTACATGTCATCGTTCGAGCGAGTCTGGGCCGGAGCCGTTCCGTGGTCCGGCGCGGAAGTCTGAGGAGGCATCGCCCATGGGACGAGTCGAGTACTGGAACGACCCGGACGCCCCGAAGGCGAACAGCCTGGTGCCGGCCTGCGGCACGGTGACCGTGGACGACGCCGGCCGCATCCTCATGCAGCGCCGGCGCGACACCGGTCAGTGGGCGCTGCCGATGGGCAAGATGGAGATCGGCGAGACCCCCTCACAGTGCGCCGTACGGGAGACGGAAGAGGAGACCGGCGTCCGCGTCGCGCCCACCGGCCTCCTCGGCGTCTACTCCGACCCTGGCCACATCGTGGCCTACACCGACGGCGAGGTCCGCCAGGAGTACGAGGTGATGCTGATCGCCCGCCCGGTCGGCGGCCGTCCGGAGGCCAACGACGAGGCGAGCGACGTGCGCTGGGTCGAGCCGGACAAACTGCACATCCTCGACATCCATCCGACCCAGTGGCGACAGCTCAACGACTATCTGCAGCAGAGGAATCCGCATATCGATTGACCTGGATCCGTTGTCGTCGATGTCTCGTGGAAGCGGAACGAGGTTCGGGCCCGCCCAGGGCGACACCATGCCGACTGCGATGGGCCTCCCGGCAGAGCCCAGGAGCAACCCGGTAGCCGGCCGTGAGCGGGCCGGACCATGGCGCCGCCAGGCGCGTGGGTTGCGCCGCCAGGCGCCTCAGATTGAACTGCCTGAGCTCCCGAGGCGCGAAGCGCCCCCTCGGCGAAGACCATCGGCCGAAGGCGACCTCCCTACTTGAGGGCTCCGGAGGTCAGGCCGGACTGGATCTGGCGCTGGAACACCGTGTAGACGACCAGCATCGGCAGGATCGCCAGCGTCAGCGCGGCGAACAGCGCCGACCAGTCCTGGTCGTACCCGGCGGACGTGGAGATGTCAGCGATCCCCTGCGTGAGCACCCACTTGTCCCGATCCTGCAGCAACACCAGCGGCAGCTGGTACTGGTTCCACTGCCCGAGCACGTTGAAGATCGTGATGCTGATGATGCCCGGTCTGGCCATCGGCAACATGATCTGGAAGAACACGCGGGTGTGCGAGGCCCCGTCCACCATGGCCGCCTCCCCCACCGCCGTGGGCAGCGTACGGAAGAACGCCGTCAGGAAGAACACCGTGAACGGCATCGAGTACGCGATGTAGACCAGCACCAGCCCCGCGTGCGTGTTCAGCCCGATGTACGGCCCCACCACCGGCACCGCCCCCATGTTCTGCACGACGAAGAACAGCGGCGTGAGTTTCAGGTACACCGGGAAGGCCAGCCCGGACACGAACAGGAAGTAGATCGGCCGGTTGGCGCGGAAGGGGTACCGGGCCAGCACGTACGCGGCCATCGAGCCGAGCAGCATCGTCCCGGCCACGCTGAAGGTGACGACGATGACGCTGTTGAGCATGTACTGCCCGATGTGCGCCTGTTCCCAGGCGCGGGCGAAGTTGTCCCAGTTGAGCCTGGCCGGCAGCCCCCATGCCTCGCCGAAGATCTCGTCCTCGCTCTTCACCGAGGCCAGGAAGGTCCACAGGATCGGCACCACGACGAGCACCGTCCACACCAGGAGCGCGACGTGGGAGAGCAGGGCCATCGGCCCGAGCCGTCGCCGGCGCTCCTGGCGGGCCAGTTTGCGGGAGTTCGCCACCGTCCATGTGGTCGTCGTTGTCATCTAGTACTCGATTCGTTCGCGGCGTGACAGGCGCAGCGAGAGGATGGCGAAGCCGACGGTGAAGAAGAACATCATGACGCCGAGGGCCGAGGCGTAGCCGAAGCGGAAGTACTGGAAGGCGTTGCGGTAGATCTCGGCGGCCATGACGGTGGTCGACCAGTCGGGGCCGCCGTGCTGGTCGGTCATCACCCACACGATCGCGAACGCGTCGAGCGCCAGGATGCCGAGGTAGACCCAGGCCACCTGGATGGTGTCCCAGAGCAGCGGCAGCGTGATGCGGAAGAACAGGCTGAACCGGCCCGCGCCGTCGATCTGCGCCGCCTCGAACATGTCGCGCGGGATGGAGGCCAGCCCGGCCGAGAACAGCACGACGTAGAAGCCGACCGCCTGCCAGACCAGCACGCCGAGCACCGACCAGAAGGCCACGCCGGGGTCGGACAGGAAGCCGACCGGCTTGGCGCCGAGCGCGATCAGCGGCCCGTTCAGCATGCCGCTGCCGTCGGGCCGGAACACCTGCTGGAACAGCACGCCCACCACTGCCACGGCCAGGACCTGCGGGAAGAAGAACACCACCCGGTAGAACTTCGAGCCCGCGATGCCCGAGGAGCCCTTGCGCCCGCCCACGTTGAGCAGGAAGGCGAAGAACAGCGCGATGACGATCGTGAGCAGCGGCAGCAGCACGAGCAGCATGGCGTTGTGGCTGACGGCCTTCCAGAAGACGCCGTCCTTGAACAGCCGGACGAAGTTGTCCAGCCCGATGAAGTCCGGTGTGGCCGTCACGCCGCGCCAGTCGGTCATCGCGATCCGGAACGCCTGGATCAGCGGCGAGATGACGTAGGCGAGGTAGAGGATCACCGGGGCTGCCAGGAACGCGGTGATGAACAGCCCGCGGCGATACCTGTTGAACAACATCAGCGCTTGTACTTCTTGATCGAGGAGTCGTTCTTGATCTCGTCGGCCTTCTTCTGCATGCGCTCCAGGTACTTCTCCGGCGTCAGGCCGCCGGACATCAGCTCGCCGGTGGCGGCGATGCCCTCGTCCTTGAGCTGGCCGTACCAGGTGTACCAGCGGTAGTAGACGGTGTTGGCGCCCGCGTCGGCGACGGCCTTGGAGGCGCTGGTGACGCCGGGCGAGATCGTCCGGCCCTCGGTCGCGCCCTTGACCGCGGTCACCGTCTTGACCATCTCGCTGAAGTCGCCGGCCGCCTTCTTCGACAACATGCCGCGCAGGTACTCGATGCCGCCCTGCGGGTTGGCGCTCCTGGCCGAGACCATGAAGTTCTCGCCGGGCTGGGTGTGCAGGGTGCCGTACGGCATCTTGTCGGAGCCGGTGACGTCGGGGATCGGGAACATGCCGTACTCGAAGTCGGGCGGGGTGGTGCTCTTCTGCTCGTTCTCCAGCCACGACCCGGACGGCAGCATGGCCACCTTGTACTTGTTCTGGGCTGTCTGGGTCTGCACGTGGTCGAGGCCGGTCGTGCCCTCCATGAGGTACTTGGCGCCCACCTCGGCCCAGGCCGTGGCGGCGGTCTTCATGGCCTCGGTGGTCCAGGCGCCGTCCTCCAGGTTGTCGATGTTGACCAGCACCTCGTTGCCGCCGATCTTGGCGGCCATGGTCAGCAGCGGCTCGTACAGGTACTGGGGGAACTTGCCCGCGTACGTGAAGGGCGCCATCTTGCCGGACTTCTTGATCGTCTCGCAGAGCTTGACGAACTCGTCCCACGTCTTGGGGATCTCCCAGCCGTTGTCCCTGAACACCTTCTGTGAGTACCAGATGCCGTGGATGTAGTTCACGTAACCCAGCACGCTGAACTTGCCGTCGTAGGTGCCGATGTCGATGACCGACTGGTCGATGGTGTCCCGGACCTTGACGGCGGGGTCGTCCCAGCTCGGCGCGTCGAGCAGGGCGGTGAGGTCCTGGAGCTGGCCGTCCTGGGACAGGGCGCCGAAGTCCATGAAGTTGGCGCCGGAGTTGTCGATGACCTCCGGCGGGTTGCCGCCGGCGAACCGCGGCTGGAGGACCTTGGTGATCTCCTTGGTGGCGTTGTGCTTGATCTCGCTCTTCGGGTACTTCGTCTTGAACAGGGGCTCGTGGATGTTCTTGGCGTAGTCCTGGCCGAAGCCGCCGTCGAAGATCCACACCTCCAGGGGCTTGCCGTCCGCGACGCCGAACGGGTTGGCCGCGCTGGTCGCCACCGGCGCGGAGGAGGCGGTGGCCGTGGGCTTGGCGGCCGGGGTGGCGCAGGCGGCCAGCGCCCCCGCGACGGGGACGAGGGCCGCGCCGCGCAGGAGTTGACGACGGCTGATATGGGGGGTGTCAGGCATTGATGGCTCCTAGCTGTTCATGATCCTCGTCGTATTCGCCCTGCGTACCGGCTCTCCAGGGCCTTGTTGTGCTCGTCGCCGCCGGTCACGTTGACCGACAGGTAGACGGGGGGCCGCTCGCCCAGGGCGACGAGCTCCTCCACCGCCTCGGTGACCACCATCTGCGCGAGCAGCGCCGAGGTGATCGTGGAGACCGCGCCGTACGTGCCGCCGTCCGGCAGGTCGAGGACGGCGTCCCCGTACGGGGAGCCGTTGTCGAGCACGACGTCGGCCAGGTCCATGAGCTTGCCGCCCGAGGGATGGCGCGAGGTCATGCGCGTGCTGTGCGCGACCGAGGTGATCGCGACGAGCGGGTGGCCGCGCTCCTTGACCAGCGTGGCCAGCTCCACGACCGTGCCGTTCACGCCGGAGCTGGAGATCAGGACGAACACGTCCTGCGGCTCGACGGGGGCCAGGTCGTAGATCTCGTGGGCGACGGCCGGGTCGCGTTCCAGCTCCGGGGTGAGCACGCTCGGCGGCCGGCCGCCGTACAGGACGAGGTCGCGCGGGGAGAGGCGGTTGCTGGGCACCAGGCCGCCGGCCCGTCCGGCGATCTCCATGGCGATGGCCTCGGAGTGCCCCGACCCGAACGCGTTGACCACCCCGCCGGCGCGCAGCGCGGCGACGATCAGGGCGGCGGCCCGGCGCACCGGCTCCGCCTGGCTCTCGGCGACCTGCCCGGCGAGGGCGAGGGCCTTGGACGCGTACCGCATGTCAGCCTCTCTCCACGCGGTGGCTCTCCACCGCGCTGATCGTCAGCTCGAACGCCTCGTTGGTGCGCTCGTACGTGCGCTGCGCGACCGCCACGTAGACGGCGTCGAGCACGAAGAGCTGCGAGTGCACGGCCGCCAGCCCGCCCAGCCGGAACGTGGTCTCCCTGCTGGCCGTGGTCAGCACCAGGCCGGCCAGCTCGGCCAGCGGCGAGCGGGCGAAGGAGGTGACGGCGACCGTCGTCGCGCCGTGGCTGCCCGCCTCGGCCAGCGCCTCCATGACCTCGCGGGTGCGGCCCCGGTGGCTGATGCCGATGGCGACGTCGTCCGCGCCGAGCAGCGCCGCCTCCGACAGCGCCACGTGCGCGTCGCCGGCGCTCCAGCACGGGATGCCGATGCGGCGCAGCCTGCCTTCGAGCATGGTGGCGACGTTCCCGCTGGTGGAGACGCCGATCAGCAGCACCCGGCGGGCCCTGACGACGGCGTCGGCGACCTGGGCGACCATCGCGAGGTCGAGTTGGGCGGCGGTGTCCTGGATGAGCCTGGCGTCGGCGGCGGCCATCACCTCGATGGCCGAGTCGAGCGGGTCGTCGGGGCCGATCTCGTGCCCGACGCCCGCGCCCCAGCCGGCCTGCGCGGCCCTGCCGGTCTCCGTGGCGAGGGCGACCCGCAGCTCGGCGTAGCCGGAGAAGCCGAACGCCCGGCAGAACCTCGTCACGGTGGCGGGCGAGCTGCCCGCCCGTTCGGCCAGCGCGATGATGGTCGACCGGGCGGCCTCGGCGGGGTCGCCGAGTATCACCTCGCCGACCCGGCGCAACGCCTCCGGCAGGCCGGGCAGTTCTGTTTCGACGCGCCCGAGGGCTCCTGAAGTCACGAATATTCCTTCCGAATACTCGGTCTTCTGGCGAAAATTATTCTTGCTTCCCGGTCACGTCAACCCCCAGAATTTGACCGTGACCAAATCGCTGGTGGTCGGTGTCGACGCGGGAGCCACCTCGACGCGCGTCTCCGTCCACACCCTCGACGGCACCCGGGTCGGCTACGCGCGGGCGGGCGCCGGCAACCCCTCGGCGCACGGTCTGGACAAGGCGGTGGCGGCGATCGGCACGGCGCTCGGGCAGGCGCTGGGGTCGCACGACGGCGGCCAGGTCGTGGCCTCGCTGGCCGGGGTCGCGGGCCAGGTCGACACGCTGGTCCCCGAGCTGGCCCGGGTCTGGGCCGGCCACGGCATCGAGGCGGGCCCGCTGATCGAGCGCGACGTGGCGGTGGCCTACGCCGCCGGCTCCGCCGAGCCCGACGGCTCGCTGCTGCTGTCGGGCACGGGCGCGGTCGCGGCCAGGGTCGCCGGCCACCGCATCGACACGATCGCCGACGGGCTCGGCTGGCTGCTGGGCGACGAGGGCTCGGGCTTCTGGATCGGCCGCGCCGCCGCCAAGGCCGTGGTCTCCGCCCTCGACCGGGGCGCGACGGGCGAGCCGGGCAGCCTGGTCGCGCTCGTCGTCGAGCACTTCCTGGGCGAGGAGCGTCCGGGGTCGCCGCGGGCGGTCGCCGACCGGTTCGTCCGGCTCGCGCAGGCCCACCACATGCGCCTGGCCGCGCTGTCCGCCCTGGTCAGCCGGGCGGCCGAGGCCGGTGACCCGATGGCGCTCAAGGTCGCCGAGGAGGCCGCCGACCGTCTGGTGGCCACCCTGCGCAGGGTGCACGTCTCGGGCGACGTCGTGCTCGCGGGCAGCGTGCTGACCAGCGAGGGGCCGGTGCGCCGGGCCGTGCTGGCGCGGCTGTCCGGCGAGCGGGTGCGCACGGCGCGCGACGCGGCGGGCGCGGCGGCCTGGCTGGCGGCCCGCGGCGTGCTGCCCGGCGACGACGGCCGGAGCTCGCACGCGGCGTTCACGCTCACTCCCTGACGTTCAGTTCACGCTCGTTCCCTGACGCTCAGTTCACGCTCATTCCCTGACGTTCAGTTCACGCTCATTCCCTGACGTTCAGTTCACGCTCGTTCCCTGACGCTCAACGGGTGAGCAGGGCCGCGCTGCCGTAGCTGCCGCCGAAACCGGTCACCAGGGCGGTCTCGTGCCCGGCGCGCAGTTCCCGCACCGCCTGGGCCACGTTGTTGAGCCCGTGCACGTACCCCTCCGACAGCAGGCCGCCGTGCGGGTTCACCCACGCGTGCCGCCGTTCCAGCAGGTACGCCCCCAGGTCCTCCCGTGCCACCAGCCCGAAGTCCGCCAGTTGCCGGGGCACCAGCCAGGAGTAGGCGTCGTAGAGCAGCGCCGCCCGGACGTCCGAGGGCCGCATCCCGGACGCCGCCCACAACATCGGCGCGACGTGCTCGGAGAAGACGGCCGTCACGTCTGGCGAGCGGTCCATGGAGGAGCAGCCGGGCCCTCCCCCGCGGACGACCGCCCGGATGCGCGGGCCGTCCAGGACGCCGCTCACCAGCAGCGCGCACGCGCCGTCGGTCTCCAGGCAGCAGTCGGCGGTGCGCAGCGGCGTGCAGACGTACGGTTTGGCCAGGTAGGCGGCCAGGTCCAGGGGCTCGCGGCGCAGGGCGCGCGGGTTGGCGGCGGCGTTGCGCCTGGACTGGCCGACCACGGCGTGCAGGTGCTCGGCGGTGAGTCCGGTGTCGTGCAGGTAGCGGGTGGCGGCCATGGCGAACAGCGGGATCGGCCCCGCCAGGCCGTAGGTGTGGCGTTCCAGGGGGCCGGTGGAGGCGGTGTTCATCCGCGTGCCGGACCGCCCGTTGAGCGCCCGGAAGACCAGGACGTTCCTGGCCAGACCGGCGTGGATCAGCATGGCCGCGTCCCCCAGCACGGACGCGGCCTGCGTGCCGCCGCCGGAGATGTCGTTGTGCCAGCGCAGCCGCTCGATCCCCAGCGCGCGGGCGACCTGGACGACCGGCGCCGAGTCGTTCATGTGGTAGCTGAGCAGCCCGTCGACCTCGCCGGGTGTGATCCCGGCGTCCGCGCAGGCGGCCCGGCACGCCTCGGTGGCCAGCTCCAGCTCGGTGCGCCCGGACTGCCTGGTCAGCGCGGTCATCCCGATCCCGGCCACGGCCGCGCACCCGGCGAAGGACTGCATCCCGCACGATAACACGCCGAGACAAGCGCTTGCTCGGCACGCGGGCGGCCGAGGCGCCGGGGATGCCGAACGCGGTGTTCCGGGCGCGGTGTTCCGGGCGGCCACAACGGCGGCGTCTTCCGTCCGAAGGTCTTCGCCGCCAGGTCGGGCGAGGCCCTGAGCAGCGGGAAGGCATGAGCCGTGACTGGATGTCTTCACGCGGGCTGCCCCGTCTTGTAATACGGAGAGGTGATCAGCCGATAGCCCATCATCATCACCCCGAGGTGAGAGATGGATCTGCGCTACGTCAGATACGCGATGGCGATCGCGCGCGCCGGCAGCCTCCGCCGCGCCGCGACCGCGCTGCACATCGCGCAGCCCACCCTGTCGGAGCAGCTCAGGGCGCTGGAGAAGGAGATAGGCGTCGAGCTGTTCAGCCGTTCGTCCAGCGGTGTGCGGCTCACCGAGGCGGGCGAGGCGTTCCTGGCCCAGGCCACGGTCGCGCTCGACGCCTACGAACGGGCCGTGGCCGCCGCGCGCGGCAAGGGCCGCACCGCCCGCCTGGGCGTGGCCGACGGGCTGGCCGACGTGGCCGCCCGGCTGCTCGCCCAGCTCCAGAACGTGCCGGTGCGGATCGCGCCGATGAGCACGGCCGAGCAGTTGATCTCCATCGCCGACGGCACGTTGCAGGCCGGCCTCGGTTACGCCCCCGGATCGCTGCCGAGGGGCGTGGCCCGCATGCTCGTCCATCGTTTCCCGGTCCGCGCGCTGCTCCCGCGCGACCATCCCCTGGCCGGGCGGGAGGCGCTGTCACTGGCGGACCTGGCCGGCGAGCCGCTGATCATGCCGGAGTCGGACGCGGTCGCCGGGGCCCGGCGGTTCCTGGAGGGGTTCGTCCGGCATCGGCTGCATCCCCGGCTTGGCCCGGCCGCCGCCACCCATGACCTGGTGATCGACATGGTGGCCGCGGGGGCCGGCTACAGCCTGTGCGTCCACGAGGGCAGCACCGTGCCCGACGCGCTCGCCTTCGTGCCCATCAAGGAGGACGTGCCACCGCTGGAGGCGGTCTTCCTGTGGAACCGGCAGGCCGACGTGCACGAGGTGGTGAGCGCGGCCCGCCACGTCGCCCGCTCTGGATAGCGCTATTATCTATCGATGCGCATCTCAGAACTGAGCGCCCGATCCGATGTCGCCATCCCCACGATCAAGTACTACCTGCGTGAGGGCATGCTGCACCCGGGCGAGCAGACCGCCGCGACCCGCGCGGAGTACGACGAGTCCCATCTGCGCAGGCTGCGCCTGATCCGGGCCCTGCTGGAGGTGGGCAGGCTCCCCGTGGCCGCCATCAAGCAGGTCATCGCCGCCGTCGACGACGAGACGCTGCCCATCCACCGCATGCTGGGGATCGCCCACTACGCGCTCGGCCCGGTCGTCGAGCCCGAGCAGGACGAGGAGTGGCGAACCGCCAGGGCCGAGGTCGACCGGCTGCTCGACGAGCTGGGCTGGACCGTCGTCGAGGACGCCCCCACCCGCGACGAGCTGGCGCAGACGGTGGTCCGCATGCGCCAGCTCGGCCTGCGCGTCGACCTCGCGCCGTACGTCGAGGCCGCCAGGAAGCTGGTGACCGAGGTCGAGATGGACACCATCCCCTTCGACGGGCCGCGCGACGCCGCCGTGGAGGCCCTGGTGCTGGGCACCGTCCTGTACGGCAAGGCGTTCGACACGCTGCGCCGCATGGCCCAGGAGTCGGAGTCGGCCCGCCGGGTGGGGCAGCGCCAGCGGTCAGGCCGGTGAGAACCGGTCAGAGCACGCCGTTGCGGCGCAGGATCTCGACGGCCCGTACGGTGGCCGCGCCCCGCCATTCGAGCGCGCCGGCGGGCGAGATCCGCGCGTAGTCCACGACCCAGCCGCCGTCCTCCTGCTGCGTCCCGGCCAGCCGGTCGAGGTCGGCGGCGATCACCTCGGGCGCGAACAGCTCGCGCGCCGGCCGTCCGGGGTAGGGCGCGAAGTCGAGGGGGTTCAGCCGCTCCTCCGCGGTGCCGCCCTCCACGGGCACCCGTCCGTCCTCGGGGATGTACGCGGCCAGCCGCTTGAGCAGCCCGGCCGCCTCGGGCCGCGTCCCGTGGACGGCGTCCAGGAAGCGCACGGCGAAGGAGAGCACGTAGGCGTGCGGCCGTTCGTCCAGCGCCTGGATCGCGTCGAGGCAGTAGCGGGTGGCCCGCTCCAGCCACGGATGCCCGGCCACGGCCGGGTCGTGGGCGGCCACGCCGTGGGCCGCCGCCGCGGAGATGGCCGTGATCTGCAGCGACGAGGTGCTCGTGTCCGCGCCCGCCCACCAGGGCGCGGTGCCCTCGGTCAGGGTGAGCGGCAGCGCGAACGGCAGCCCGCCGTCGGGCATCGTCACCGACTCCAGCCAGTCGCACAGCGCGACGGCCTGCGGCGCGGTGTCGGGGCCGATCTCCTCCAGCACCTCGAAGGCGTGCAGCGCCGCGCCCGGCTGGCTCTCCGGCGAGCGCAGGTCGGGCTCCAGGCCCCAGCCGTAGCCGCCGTCGGGGTTGCGGTAGGCGTCGAGGGCGCCGAGCACGGAGGCCGGGCCGGTCTCCCCCATGAGCAAGTGGAAGCGGCGCCGGTCCAGGACCCGCGCGTGCGTGGCCAGGAACCCGGCGACCGCCGAGAGATTGACGTTCATAGGGCCATCGTGCCCGCCGCGCGAGCTCGGGTCTTGTTCGAACCGGACATGTCACCCGGTGTCGCTCACCGGCCGTTTCAGCAGCCACAACGCGGCCCGCTGGAGCAGGGTCCGGTGGATCTCGTTGTCGTAGGACCTGGTGTCGTGCCCCAGCGCGTCGTAGACCACCCGGCCGCGGCGCACCGGACGCGCCCACACCAGCGGCTGGCCGTTCGCGGAGGCCAGGGGGCGCACGTCCGGCAGCACGTCGAGGTCGCTGTAGACCTCGTCCACCAGGTCGAAGTCGCGCAGGCCCGCCACGATGGGGTGGGCGGCGCCGTGCACCCGCACGCCGGTCCAACCGAGGGGCGGATGGTGGGACTTGGGCCAGTTCCAGCAGCCGCCGAGCACCCGCGGCCAGCCCTGCCAGTCGTCGAAGCAGACCGCGGCCGTGTGCACGCAGAGCAGGCCGCCGCCCCGGTCGAGGTGGTCGAGCAGCGTGGTGCGGGCCTGGGCGGGCAGCGCGAAGCGCCATTCGCCGCGCAGGTCGGCGAAGCGGTCCTGGCCCATCTGCCAGCGCAGCGCGTTGACCGTGATGAGCTGCACCTCCGGCGGCTCGCTCAGCGCGCCCGCGATGTCCTCGGTGATCTCGGACTCGACGCCCACCTCGCCCAGCACGTCGGCGAGCGCGGCCGACGTGGCGGCGAAGTCGTGGAAGAGCCCTCCTGACAGGATCAGATTTCTCGCCACGCCCCCAGCCCATCACGCCCGGCCCGCCTTGACCACCCACCCGAGCCGCCCACCCGAGCCGCCCACCCGTACCACCCCGCCGAGCAGCCCCGCCGAGCCGCCCCGCCGACCCGCCCGGCCGGGTGGCAGGGCATGATGCCGGACGTGGACTTCGAGGAATACCGCCCGATGTTGCTGGGCCTGGCCTACCGCCTGCTCGGCAGCATGTGGGACGCCGAGGACGTCGTGCAGGAGGCCTGGCTGCGCTGGGAGGGCGCCGACCGGAGCCAGATCAGGGAGCCCCGCGCGTTCCTGCTGACCGTGGTCTCGCGGCTGGCCCTCGACCAGCTGCGCTCGGCCCGCGTGCGGCGGGAGGCCTACACCGGGCCGTGGCTGCCCGAGCCGGTCGCGACGGGCGAGGCCGGGCCGCTGGACACCGCCGAGCTGCGCGACACCGTCTCCTTCGCCACCCTGCACCTGATGGAGAAGCTGTCGCCGCCGGAGCGGGCGGTGTTCGTGCTGCGGGAGGCGTTCGAGCTGCCGTACGACGAGATCGCCGAGATCGTCGGCTCGTCGGTGGCCAACGCCCGGCAGATGCACCACCGCGCCTCGGTCCGGGTGTCGCAGGGCCGCGACCGGTTCACGCCGACGAACGAGGACCACGCCAGGCTGCTGACGAAGTTCATGGAGGCGGCCGGCGGCGGCGACCTCGACGCGCTGACCGAGCTGCTGCACGAGGACGTCGTCATGTGGAACGACGGCGGCGGCAAGGTCCGGGCCGCCCTGCGGCCGATCCTGGGCCGGCGCAAGGTCAGCGCCTTCATCGGCGGCCTGCTGGCCCGCTACGACTTCAGCCGGGCGCACCTCGTCGAGGCCAACGGCCGCCCCGCCCTGTGGACGCACGTGGCCGGGACCGACCAGCTCATCGCCCTGGACGTGCGCGACGGCCGCATCCAGGGGCTTTACGGCGTGCTCAACCCCGACAAGCTGACCCGGGTGCGGCCGGAGTGATCGGCCCGTCACTATAGTCGCCTTATGGATCTCGGCATCTCGGGCAAGGTCGCCCTGGTCACCGGCGGCAGCGCGGGCATCGGCCTGGCCGCCGCCAAGAGCCTCGCGCGCGAGGGCTGCGACGTGTGCGTCAGCGCGCGCAACCCCGAGCGGCTCGCGGACGCGGTGGTGGAGCTGCAGCAGTTCGGCCACGTGGTGCACGCGGTGCTGGCCGATGTGGAGGACCCGGCGGCGGCTCAGCGGGTGGCCGACGAGACGCGCGACGTGCTCGGCCCGGTCGACATCCTGGTGGCCAACGCGGGCGGCCCGCCCACCGGCCGCTTCGACGAGGTCGGCCTCGAAGACTGGGACGTCGCGGTGCAGCGCAACCTGCTCGGCACCGTCCGGCTGATCCAGGCGGTGCTGCCGGAGATGCGCTCGCGGGGGTGGGGCCGGATCGTCACCGTCACCAGCTCGTCCGTCCGCGAGGCGATCGACGGGCTGGCGCTGTCCAACGCCATGCGCCCGGCCGTCGCCGGGCTCGTGCGCACGCTGGCCCGCGAGGTGGGCGGCGACGGCGTGCTGGTCAACAACGTGCTGCCGGGGGCGATCGACACCGAACGCCTGCGCGGCATGTCGGGCGGCGACGACGTGGTCGAGGAGCGCGGCCGGGCCGTGCCGGTCGGGCGGGTCGGTCAGGCCGAGGAGGTGGGGGACGTCATCGCGTTCCTGGCCAGCGAGCGGGCCTCGTACGTGAACGGCGTCTCGATGCTGGTCGACGGCGGCGCGGGCCGGGTCATCGCCTGAGCAGGGTGGCGACGACGCCGGCCGCCCACTCCTCGTCCTTGTCGGCCGGGTCGACGAAGTAGGACAGGTTGGCCCGGTGGAAGCAGGCGCCCATCAGCAGGGCGGCCGCCGGGCCGGGGTCGAGGCCGGGGTCGGTGCGGCCCGCGGCCCGTTCGGCGTCGAGGATCTCGGCCAGGGCCCCGATCGGCAGGTGGGGGCCGGTGCCGGTGCTGGCGAGCATGTGCTTGAACCGGGCCAGCAGCGAGGGGTCGGCCAGCATGCCGGAGGCGATGGTGGCGGCCTCGGTGTAGAACTCCAGCGCCGCCAGGGTGAAGCGGGTGAGGTTGTCGGCCAGGTCGCCCTCGCCCGTGCTCAGCCGCAGCCGGGCCAGCGCGGGCGCGAGCGCGGGCAGCCGTTCGAGCAGGACCGCGAGGAACATCTGCTCCTTGCCGGCGAAGTGCTTGTAGAGCAGCGCCTCGGAGCAGCCGGCCGCCTGGGCGATGCGCCGCGTGGTCGCACCCGAGATGCCGAACTCCCGAATGGCCTGCTCGGCGGCGTCGAGGATGCGCTCACGGGTGCTCATCCGCCCATGATATGAGCGAGTGCTCACCAACCCACGCGTGCATGACATCCTTCCCTTAGGGACCATTGGGGAGAAGGTAGGGGAATGGACAAGCCGGTCATCGTGACGGTCGACGACGACCCGGGGGTGTCGCGGGCGGTGGCTCGTGACCTCAGGCGCCGGTACGGCCATGAGTACAGGATTGTCCGCGCCGAGGCTGCCCACGACGGCATCGAGGCGGTCAAGGAGATGCGGCTGCGCGGCGACGAGGTGGCGGCGATCCTGGCCGACTACCGGATGCCGCAGATGAACGGCGTGCAGTTCCTGGAAGCCGCCATGGACATGTACCCGTACGCGCGCCGGGTGTTGCTGACCGCCTATGCCGACACCGACGCCGCGATCCAGGCGATCAACGTGGTCGACCTCGATCATTACCTGCTCAAGCCGTGGGACCCGCCGGAGGAGAAGTTCTACCCGGTGATCGACGGCCAGCTCGACGCCTGGATGCGGACCGATCGCACGGCCCGTCCCGAGCTGCGCGTGGTGGGCGACCGCTGGTCGGCGCGCTCGTACCAGGTGCGGGACTTCCTGGCCCGCAACCACGTGCCCTACCAGTGGATGCTGGCCGAGGACCCTGAGGGCGCGCAGCTCGTCAAGGCGGCGGGCGAGGGTTGTCACCTGCCGCTGGTGGTCACCGAGGACGGCACCACGCTGGAGTCCCCCGACCAGGCCACGCTGGCCACCGCGGTCGGGCTGTCCACCACGCCGGCCACCGACTTCTACGACCTGATCGTGGTCGGCGGCGGGCCCGCGGGCCTCGGCGCGGCGGTCTACGGCGCGTCGGAGGGCCTGAACACGGTGCTGGTCGAGGCGCACGCCTCGGGCGGCCAGGCGGGCCAGAGCTCCAGGATCGAGAACTACCTGGGCTTCCCCGACGGCGTGTCCGGGCAGCAGCTCGCCGACCGGGCGCGCCGGCAGGCGCTGAAGTTCGGGGCCGAGCTGCTGAGCGCGCGCAAGGTCACCCATCTGGAGCCGCGCGGGCAGGCCCGGGTGATCGGGTTCAAGGACGGCGGCGAGATCGCCGCCCACGCGGTGATCCTGGCCACCGGCGTCACCTACCGGCGGCTGGAGGCGCCCGGCCTGGACGAGTTCGTCGGCCGGGGCGTCTTCTACGGCGCCGCGCTGACCGAGGCCCCGGCGTGCAAGGACAACGAGGTCTACATCGTCGGCGCGGCCAACTCGGCCGGGCAGGCGGCCGTCTACCTGGCGGGATTCGCACGCAAGGTCCATTTGTTGGTGAGGAGTGATGGTTTGGAGAAGTCCATGTCCCACTACCTCATCGAGCAGATCAACGCGATCGACAACATCGAGGTCAGCCTCCTGACCGAGGTCGTCGCCGGCGCCGGTGACGACCACCTCGAACAGCTCACGCTGTCGACCAAGGGCGAGGAGCGCACGGTCGACGCCCAGTACCTCTTCGTGTTCATCGGGGCCGAGCCGTACACGTCGTGGCTGGGCGAGACGATCGAGCGGGACGCCAAGGGGTTCGTGCTGACCGGGCCCGACCTGGTGCAGGGCGGCAGGCGGCCGCGCAACTGGGCGCTGCGCCGCGAGCCCTACTACCTGGAGACCAACGTGCCCGGCGTGTTCGCCGCGGGGGACGTGCGGGCCGAGTCGATCAAGAGGGTCGCCTCCGCCGTCGGTGAGGGCGCGATGGCCGTCGCGCTGGTGCATCGTTATCTGGAGAAGCAATGACCGACACCGTCGACATCGACGAACTGCGCAAACTCTTCCTGTTCGAGCGGCTGACCGACGAGCAGCTCGGCAAGCTGGCCGCCAGCGGCCGGGTGCGCTCGTTCGCCCAGGACGAGGACATCGTCCGGCAGGGCGAGCCGGCCGAGTGCTTCGCCGTTCTGCTGGAGGGCGAGGTGCAGATGATCAACGAGACGGTCAGCGCCGGCACCGTCGCCATGCCGCGCGCCTCCCAGCCCGGCGTGTACGGCGGCGCGACCTCGGCCTACCTGGGCGACCGGGCGCCGGAGACCTACCAGCACACGCTGCGCGCGACCGCGCCCTCGCGGATCTTCCTGCTGCCCGCCAAGAAGTTCGCCTACATCGTGGCCGAGTGGTTCCCGATGGCGATGCACCTGCTCGACGGCATGATGTCGGGCGGGCGCATGCAGCGGGAGATCATCGACCGGCGGCAGCGGCTGACCGCGCTCGGCACGATCACGGCCGGGCTCACGCACGAGCTGAACAACCCGGCGGCGGCGGCCGTGCGCGCGGTGAGCGAGCTGCGTTCGCTGATCAAGGCGTCCCGCATCCAGCTGGCCCAGCTCGCCGAGGCCGGCATCCCGCCGGAGAAGCTGCGCACGCTGATCGAGGCCCAGGAGGCGTGCACGAGCAACCTGGGCAACCAGCCGCAGCGCTCCCCGCTGGAGATCTCCGACGCCGAGGACGAGCTGGGCGAGGCGCTGGAGGACGTCGGCGTCGAGGACGCGTGGGAGCTGGCTCCCGCGCTGGTCAACGCCGGTTTCACCGCCGAGTACCTGCAGAAGATCCGCGGCAAGGTGGGCGAGGAGCACACCCCGGCCGCCCTCCACTGGCTGGCCGAGGCCGTCGAGATCTCCCAGATGCTGAACGAGGTCACCGAGGCCACCGAGCGCATCACCTCGCTGATCCGCTCGGCCAAGCAGTACTCGCAGATGGACCGGGCGCCGTTCCAGATGATCGACGTGCACGACCTGCTCGACAGCACGATCGCCATCTTCCGCGGCAAGACTCCGCCGGGCGTCAGCGTGGTCACCGACTACGACCGCACGCTGCCGCTCATCCCCTGCTACGCGGGCGAGCTCAACCAGGTGTGGACGAACCTGATCCACAACGCCCTCGACGCCATGGGCGAGGAGGGCACGCTGACCGTCCGCACCGCCCACGACGAGGACGAGGCGATCGTCGAGATCGGCGACACCGGCCCCGGCGTGCCCGAGGCGATCAAGGACCGGATCTTCGAGCCGTTCTTCACCACCAAGAGCGTGGGCGAGGGCACCGGGCTCGGCCTGGACATCTCCTACCGCATCGTGGCCGGGCGGCACGGCGGCGAGCTCAAGGTGCGCTCGGTGCCGGGCGAGACCTGGTTCGAGGTGCGCCTGCCGCTGCGCGAGCCCGCCGCCGTCCAGTGAGCCGGCCCGTCTGAGGCGGGCCCTCCGGCGCGGCGCGGGTCACCAGACGTTGTCCCGCGCCGTGTCGAGGGCCGTCAGCACGGCCCCCTCCAGCACCGCGTTGCCCCCGACCCGGGTGGCCCTGACCTCGGTGGGCGCGGGCGACAGCTCGCCCAGCCGGACGGCGACCTGCTCGGCCAGCTCGTCGCCGCCCTGCTGGCCGGTGGCCCCGCCGAGCACCACCAGGCCGGGGTCGAGCAGGGTGACGAAGGCGAAGGCGCCCTTGGCCACCCGGCGCGCCAGCTCCTCTGGCCGGGTGGTGTTCTGGAGCAGGATGCACAACGGCGTGCCCTCCACGTCGAGGAAGCCGATCTCACCCGCGCCCCCTGACGCGCCGCGCCTCACCCGCCCGCCGAGCACGACCGCGGCGCCGATGCCGTCGTCCAGCCAGAGCAGCACGAAGTCGTCGCTGCCCTGGGCCGCGCCGGTGCGCAGCTCGGCGACGGCGGCCAGGTTCACCTCGTTCTCCAGGACGACGGGCACGCCCAGCCGCTCGCGCACGGCGCCCACCAGGCCGGGCCGCCACCCGGGCACGTCGTTGGCCACCGCCAGCTCGCCGTCCATGGGTTTGACCAGGCCGGGCGCGCCGATGACCACGTTGTCGAGCGGGCGGCCCGCGGCGGCCTCGGCGACCGTGGCCGCGACGAGGGCGACCAGGTCGCCGGAGATCTCGCGGACGGCCGAGCCGACCACCTGGCCGGTGAGGTCGGCGACCGTGACCTTGATCGCCGTGCGGCGCAGGTCGACCCCGGCGACGTGGGCCCGGCCGGCGACCAGCGCGTAGAGGCGGGCGTTGGGGCCGCGACGGTCCTCGCCGCGCTCGCCGGCCTCCTCGATGAGGCCGCCGCCCTTGAGCCGTTCGATCAGGTCGGAGACGGTGGGCCGGGACAGGCCGGTCAGCTCACGAAGCTGCGGGGCGGTCAGCGGACCGTGCTCCAGCAGCAGGTCGAGGGCGAGCCGGTCGTTGATCGCACGGGCCATGGACGGGGTCGCGGTCTTCACGCCGCCCATAATAGTCAGGAAGCCTCCCTGATAGCTCTTTTCATCAGGAAGGTTGCCTGATAGTTTTTCTGGCCATGAGCCCTCATCGCGCCATCGCGGCCGTCTTCGCCGCACACGGAGCCGTCGCCGGCAGTTTCGCCACCCGCATCCCGTGGCTCCAGGAGCACGTCCACCTGAGCGCGGCGATGCTCGGGTTCGCGCTGCTCTGCCCCTCGATCGGGGCCTTCGCGGCGATGCCGCTGGCCAGTCGCCTGGCCCACCGGTTCGGCAGCCGCGCCACCACGCGCGCGCTGCTCGCGTTGTGGTGCGGCGGCCTGGCCCTGCCCGCCTTCGCCCCCGCCCCCGTCTGGCTGTTCGTCATCTTCCTGCTGTACGGCGCGTCGGCCGGCATGTGCGACGTCGTCATGAACGCCCACGGCGTCACGCTCGAACGGCATCTGAAGAAGCCGGTCATCTCCGGCCTGCACGGCATGTGGGCCGTCGGCAGCCTGGCGGCGGGCGGCCTCGGCACCCTGGCCGCGCACGCCGGCATCGACGCCCGCCTGCACCTGGGCGTCGTCGCCGCCGTCCTGGTGGTCGCGGGCGGGATCGCCGGGCGCGGGCTGCTGCCCGACGGGCCGCGGGCCGCCGCCGGGCCCGCGCCGCGCCGGTTCGCCCTGCCCTCGCGGGCCATCGCGGCCATCGGCGTGGTCGGCTTCTGCGGCACGTTCGCCGAGGGCGCCAGCTCCAACTGGGCCGCGGTCTACCTCACCAACGTCGCCGACGCGGGGCCGGGCGTGGCCGCCGCGGGTTACACGATCTTCATGCTCTGCATGGCCGGCGCCCGGCTGCTGGGCGACCGGGTGGTGCGCCTGACCGGTCCGGTGCGGGCGGTCAGGACGGGCGGGATCGTCGCGGTCGCGGGCGGCGTGCTGGTGGTCCTGGCCCGCACGCCCGCACTGGGCATGGTCGGGTTCGCGCTGGTCGGACTGGGAGTCGCGGTCATCGTGCCGCTGGTGTTCGCGGCGGCGGGCAACGCGGGGCCCACGCCGGGCGAGGGGGTCGCCGGGGTCGCGACGATCACGTACCTGTCGGGGCTGACCGCGCCGGCGGTGACGGGATGGGTGGCCGACGGCGTGTCCTACCCGGCGGCGTTCGCGCTGATCACGGGGATCCTGGTGGCGCTCACGCTGCTCGCGCCGGTGCTGCGGCCGCGCGCGGCCGCCACGGAGGTGGTCCTGGAGCGGCAGCCGGCGTGATACGCTCCCAAGCGAGCGCTTGGTTTACATACGGAGAGGCCGCCGCATGAAGTTCTCGACCTTCCACCTCTTCCACCGCTTCGACGGCCAGAGCTTCAAGGACGTCTACGACTACCATCTGGAGCTCATCGAACTGGCCGAGGAGCTGGGCTTCGACGGGGTGCGGCTGGCCGAGCACCACTTCCGCGACTACGGCGTGGCCCCCAACCTGTTCACCATGCTCGCCCACGCCGCCGCCCGCACCTCCCGGCTCCGGCTCGGCACCGGCATCGTGGTGCTGCCGCTGCACAACCCCGTCCACGTGGCCGAGGAGGCCGCGCAGGTGGACGTGCTCTCCGGCGGGCGGCTCGACCTGGGGATCGGCCGGGGGTACCAGAGCTTCGAGTTCGAGGGCTTCGGGATCGACCTGGCCGAGGCGCGCGACCGGTTCAACGAGGCGCTGGAGGTGATCCTCGGGCTGTGGACGCGGGAGTCGTACCGGCACGAGGGGAAGTTCTACCGGACCGGCGCCGAGGTCTCGCTCGTACCGCGTCCGTTGCAGTCGCCGCACCCGCCGCTGCACGTGGCCGCGGTCTCCCCCGAGACCGTCACCATGTACGCCGAGCGCGGCCTGCCCGTCCTGGCCGACCCCGCGGCGACGTTCCGCAAGGTCGTCAAGGCGGCCGAGACCTGGCGGGAGACGGCCGCGCGGGCCGGCCACCCGGCGGGGGCCGACCTGGTGGTGGCCCGCAGCGTCTATGTCGCCCCCACGCTGGAGCGGGCCCGCGAGGACCAGGCCAGGTTCGAGGCGTCCTTCGACCGCTCGCGCATCTTCAACGAGCGCAGCGCGCCCATCGACCCCAGGACCGGCAAGGCCGCCGAGGGCTTCGAGTACTACCAGGACCGCTACCTCAAGGGCGGCTCGGTCTCGCCGGACTTCCGCTGGGAACAGCTGGAGGTCATCGGCGACCCCGCCCGCGTGATCGAGCAGATCTCGCTGCTCAGGGACGCCGGCTTCAGCAACCTCCTGTGCGACTTCGGCAGCACCAGGCCCATGCCGCTGGAGGACATGAAGCGGGTCATG
Organism: Nonomuraea sp. NPDC049637; assembly: GCF_040675235.1. Lineage (NCBI taxonomy): Bacteria > Bacillati > Actinomycetota > Actinomycetes > Streptosporangiales > Streptosporangiaceae > Nonomuraea > Nonomuraea sp. NPDC049637. The sequence continues at coordinate 59,557 of NZ_JBFAOM010000011.1, read as the reverse complement.
CGCTTCTTCGCCGCCGAGGTCATGCCGGCCTTCGCCCCCGCAGGAGGATGACGATGATCCACAGCCTCACCCTGTCCGACGTCCTGGCCGACCACGCCCGCAGCCGCCCCCTGGTCACCGCCGTGGTGGACGGGGACGTGCGGCTCACCTACCCCGAGCTGGACGCCCGCGTGACGCGGCTGGCCGACGCCCTGGCCGGGCGCGGCGTGGCCGCCGGTGAGCGGGTGATGTGGCTCGGCCAGAACTCGCACGCCGTGCTGGAGCTGCTGCTGGCCTGCTCCCGCCTGGGCGCGGTGCTCTGCCCGGCCAACTGGCGGCAGTCCGGGGACGAGCTGCGCTTCGTCCTGGCCGACCTGGCGCCGCGGGTCGTCGTCTGGGAGCACTCCGACACCGCAGCCGAGCTGGCGGACGAGGTGACATGGGTGCGCGCGGGCGAGGCGTACGAGGAGCTGGTCGCCGGGGGTTCGCTGCGCGAGTTCCCGCAGGTGGACGACGCCGAACCGGTGCTCGCCCTCTACACCGCCGCCTTCGGGGGGCGGCCGGGCGCCGCCCTGCTCAGCAGCGCCGCCCTGGTGGCCCACAGCGCCACGCTGCTCGTCGTACGGCAGATGGAGCCGGGGTTCACCTTCCTCAACGACGGGCCGCTCTTCCACGTCGGGACGATGATGTTCTGCCTGGCCACCCTCCAGATCGGCGGCACGAACGTGTTCACGCCCGCCTTCGACGCCGAGGAGGTCTGCCGGCTGGTCGACGCCGAGCGGGTGACGCAGGCGTTCCTGTTCGGACCGATGATCGACGCGGTCGCGGCGGCGAACGCGGGCGGCAAGTACGACCTGTCCTCGCTGCGCTTCGTCGCCCACTCCGCCGAGTGGGACGACATGATCACCGTGGACGACTCTCCCTGGTGCCGCTCGAAGATGGGCGGGTACGGGCAGACGGAGGTGGGCGGCATGCTCACCTTCCTGGGGCTGGCCGAGGGCGGGGCGGGGTTCGCGGGACGGCCGTCGCCGCTGGTCCAGGTGCGCATCCTGGATCCGGAGGGCGCGGAGGTGCCGGCGGGCGAGGTGGGCGAGATCTGCGCGAGGGGCAAGACCCTCTTTTCCGGATATTTCGCCCGGCCCGACTTAAATGCGGAGAAGTCGCGGTACGGCTGGCATCACACCGGCGACCTCGGCCGCCGCGAACCCGACGGCACCATCACCTTCATCGGCCCCCGGCTCCGCATGATCAAGTCGGGCGCCGAGAACATCTACCCGGCCGAGGTCGAGCGCGCGCTCAGGACCCACCCGGCCGTCGCCGACGCCGCGGTGATCGGCGTGCCCGACCCGCGCTGGCACCAGGCCGTCAAGGCGGTCGTGGTGCTCAGGCCGGACGCCGCCGCCTCGCAGGAGGACCTGGTCGCGCACGTCAGGGGTGAGCTGGCGGCGTACAAGAGGCCGCGGGAGGTGGTGTTCGCCGACGCCATCCCCAAGCAGGGCTTCACCCCCGACTACGACGCCCTCGACGCCGCGTACGGCGGCGGCAACTACCCGGGCGCCTGACCCGCGCGGTGCTGGGCGATCCCCGGTTCAGCGCGCTGCTCACCGGCCGGTTCACGCTGCGCAGGATGCGCCTGCTCGAACCGCGGATCGAGCGCATCGCCGCCGACCACCTCGACGCCATGGCCGCCGCCGGGCCGCCGGCCGACCTGGTGACGGCGTACGCGCTGCCGATCCCGTCGCTGGTCATCTGCGAGCTGCTCGGCGTCCCGTACGCCGATCACGACTGGTTCCAGGAGCTCAGCGCCCGGCTCGTCACCTTCGGCGCGGACGGCGCGGGGGCGCTCGCCGAGCTGACAGGATACCTGCGCGACCTGGCCCGCCGCCGGCGCGTGGAGCCGGACGGCGGCCTGATCAGCGACCTGACCGGCGAGCTCGACGACGAGCTCGCCGGGCTCGCGGTGATCCTGCTGGTGGCGGGCGTGACGGTCAGGGCGGGCGAGACCGTGGCCCTGTCCCTGCCCGTGATCAACCGCGACCCGGCCGTGTACGCCGACCCCGACCGGCTGATCCCGGGCCGTCCGGAGGCGCGCCGCCACCTGGCCTTCGGGCACGGCGTGCACCAGTGTCTCGGCCAGCAGCTCGCCAGGATCGAGCTGCGGATCGGCTACCGGGCGCTGTTCGAGCGTTTCCCCGGCCTGCGGCTGGCCGTGCCGGCGGCCGAGGTGCCGGTCAAGCACGACGCCTCGGTCTACGGCGTCAGGAGCCTGCCCGTCACCTGGTGACCCGGCGCGCTCACAGGACGGCGAGCGGGGTGATCGGGCTGCCGGTGCCTCCCTCGATGCGCAGCGGCGCGGCCACGAAGACGAACTCCGTCCGCCCGGCCGCGCCCAGCTCCTCCAGCCACAACATCTCGAGCAGGTGCACGCCGTGCCGGTGGAGCAGGATGAGGTGCAGGTCGTCGGCGGCGCACTCGTCGGCGAGCTGACGTTCGTTCAGGCCGCCCACGGCGGCGTTGTCGCAGGCCACCGCCGACACGTCCCGGGCGGCCAGCCAGGCGCCGGCCTCCGCCGACAACCCCGGCTGCCCTGCCCAGTACTCCTCGCGCGACCGCTGCCACACCAGCGGCCATCCCGTACGGACCACCGCGACGTCGCCGGGGCGCGGCGTGGCGATCTCCTCCAGCAGCCCGGCCGGGATCCGGAAGTCCGCCGGCAGGTGGTCGAGCCCGAGCCGCCGGGGCACGTCGAACAGCACGCCCCTGGCGACCACGCCGCCGACGTGCTCGATCCCGCACCTGGTGGCGCCGTAGGAGCGGACGCGGGCGGCCGGGTGACCGTTGTAGAGCCGGTCGCCGGTCCACATGTGGCACAGCGCGTCCATGTGGGTGGTGGTGCCGTGGTGGCTGACCAGCAGGGCGTCGTCGGCCACCCGCAGGCCGTCGCCGACCGGCCGGGCACCGGCGGCGTAGTCGCCGCCGTCCACGGACATGAAGTGCTGCGGCAGCGGGCGGCCCCGCAGGTGGGGGACGGTCGTGGGGGCCGCCGAGGAGGTGGCTCCCCTGATCGGCATGGCCAGGCTCAGCACCTCGCCCGTGACGGCGCTGCGCAGGGCCTCCAGGACGACGGCGGGGGTCAGCAGGTTGAGGGTGCCCCGCTGATCGTCTGGGCCGAATCGTCCCCAGTTGTTAGGCTCGTGCACCAAGTAAGCGCTTCCTTTCCTGCGGAGGTCTGATGTACTGCGATCCCCGGTTCTCCCGCGTGCGGGAGGCGTTCGAGCGGAACTTCGCCGAGGGCGAGGAGCTGGGCGCGGCGGTGGCCGTCCACCTCGACGGCGAGCTGGTCGTCGACCTGTGGGACGGCGTCGCCGACCGGCACACGGGACGCGCCTGGGAGGCGGACACCCCGGCCTTCGCCTACTCGTGCACGAAGGCCGTGGCGGCCACCGTGCTGCTGCGGCTCGCCGAGCGGGGGCTGGTGGACGTGCGGGCGCCGGTCGCCGACGTGTGGCCGGAGTTCGCCGCCGGAAGCAAGGAGGCGGTCACGGTCGAGCACGTGCTGACGCACTCCTGCGGGCTGCCGGTGATCGAGACGCCGGTGCCGGTGGCGGAGTTCGAGGACCTGCCGGCCATCGCGGCCCGGCTCGCCGGTCAGACGCCCCTGTGGGAGCCGGGGACGGCGCACGGGTACCACGCGCTGACGTACGGCTTCCTGGTCGGGGAGGTGGTGCGGCGGGTCACCGGGAAGTCGGTGGGCGAGCTGGTGGCGGCGGAGATCGCCGGGCCGCTGGGGCTGGACCTGTGGGTCGGCGCGCCCGACGACGTGATCCCCCGCGCCGCCCGCCTCAAGGCCCCCGCCCGCCCCCGCCCCAACCCCGAGAGTCCCGCGGCCGCCCCGGGGACCTCCGCGCCCTCCGGCGGCGGGGCCGAGCCGGGCGACGGTGGGGGGCGGGATCTGCTGGGCGAGATGAGCCGGGCGGTGCTCGACCCCGGCAGCCTGATGAACCGGGCGCTCGGCAACCCCGCCATCCGCCTGCTCGAAGGCGGCGCGAACAACCCGGTGATCCTGCGCGCCGGATGGCCCGCCGCCGGGGTCGTCACCACCGCCAAGGGCCTGTCCGGGTTCTACCGCGCGCTGGTCGGCGGCGACCTGCTGAGCTCCGCGACCCTCCAGGACGCCCTGCGCCCCCGCGTCAGCGGCCCCGACCGCGTGCTGTTCATGGACACCGCGTTCGGCCTCGGCTACATGCGCCCGTCGTTGGCGTTCCCGATGCCGTCGGCGACCGCGTTCGGCCACTCCGGGATGGGCGGCTCGCTCGGCATGGGCGACCCTGACCGCAAGCTCGCCTTCGGGTACGTGATGAACCGGATGGCCGACAGCCTCACCGGCAACCTGCGTGGCCTGCGCCTGATCGAGGCGGTCTACCGCTGTCTGTGACCCCACGGCGCGCGTCACTGCATGGTCACGCCGCCGCTCACCGACAGCGTCTGGCCGGTGATGTAGGCGGCGCGGTCGGTGCACAGGTAGGCGATCAGCCCCGCGACGTCGGCGGGCGTGCCGAGCCGGCGCAGCGGGATCCCCTTGGCGATCTTGTCCACCAGCCCCGGCTCGGCCTCGGAGACGCGCCGGAGCATCGGGGTGTCGGTCGGCCCGGGGCAGACGACGTTCGAGGTCACCCCGCCCCTCGCGGCCTCCCGGGCGAGCGTCTTGGCCAGGCCGAACAGGCCCGCCTTGGTCGCCGCGTACGCGCCCTCGCCGCCCGACCCGGCCCTGGCGCCGTCGGAGGAGACGAACACCAGCCGTCCCCAGCCCCTGGCCGTCATGCCGGGCAGGAGCAGCTTGGTCATGAGCATCGGGCCGCGCAGGTTGACCTGCCACATGAGGTCCCAGTCCGCCGGGTCGCTCGCCGTGAACGGCTGCACGATCGACACCCCGGCGTTGTGCACGAGCACGTCCACGGGCCCGGCCTCGGCGCAGAACGCCTCGACCGAAACGGGCGAGGCCAGGTCCACGGCCAGCGCCCGCGCGCCGGGCAGCGCCACGGCCGTCCGGCGGGCGCCCGGGAGGTCCACGTCGGCGACGGTGACGCGGGCGCCGAGCGCGGCGAGGTCGGTGGCGACCGCCGTGCCGATCGCGCCCGCTCCCCCGGTGACGACGGCGACGCGGCCGTCGAGGCGCAGGCCGTCCATCACGTCCACGCCCGGACGAGGTCGGCCGCGGCGACGCGGGTGGCCAGCAGGCTGATCGTGTTGCGCAGGACGGCCTCGGCGTAGTCCTCGGGGATCCCGGCCACCGCGTCCCGCACCACCGTCACCCGGTAGCCGAGGTCGACCGCCTCCAGCGCCAGCCCCGGGATGCCCAGGTTGAGCGAGACCCCCATCGCGACCACGGACGAGACGCCGAGCGAGCGCAGCGTCATGTCCAGCGAGGTGCCGGTGAACGGCGAGAACCCGTGGTGCCGCCGGCTCTCCAGGTCGCCGTCCTCGCGCAGCTCGGGCAGCACCTCCACGGCGGGCGTGCCCTCCAGCATGTGCACGGGGTCCTTGAGCAGGGAGACGATGAACGGGCAGTTGCCGGTGTGCGAGCCCGCCCGGTCCGGCCGGAAGGCGGCCGTGCAGTGGATCACCGGGAGCCCGGCCGCTCGGGCCGTGCGCAGGACGCGGGCGGCGTTGGGGACGACGTCGTGACGGGCGCAGGCCGCCACCAAATCCGGAAATTTCGTGAGGTCGCCGACGACCCCGCGCTGCATCTCCATCACCAGCACGGCCGACCGCTCCACCCGCACCCTCCGTCATTTAGCCGAGCGCTTGCTTGGGTTCGCCACAGCATAACACCGCACCCACACCCTCACCCTCACCCGGCGTCACCGTTCATCACAAAGGGCGAAATTTCTCCAGACGTGACAACCCACACCCCGGGTGAGACCGTCGAATGCACGACGGCATGGCTGATGGGGGTTGGACTTGGTCCCTGGTTACCGTGAAGTTCGTCAGCTCGGCGCGGGCCGCACCGGCCGCGTGTTCCTCGCCACCTACCAGTCCACCGGCGCCTACGTCGCGATCAAGTACCTGAACGCCACCCTGCGCAGGGACCCCGAGTTCATGGACCGCTTCAGGGCCGACGCCCATCGGCTCGTCGAGCTCGACGACCCCAACATCGTCCGCCTCTACGAGTACGTCGAGACCCCGTCCCGAGCGGCCGTCGTCATGGAGCTGGTGGACGGCGTCTCGCTGCGCACGCTGCTGGCCGAGCACGGCCGGACGGCCCCGGAGGCGGCCCTGGTGCTGCTCAAGGGCATCCTCGCCGCCCTGGCCGCCGCGCACGAGAAGGGCGTGCCGCATCGGGACGTCAAGCCGGAGAACGTCCTGGTCCAGGCGGACGGCACGAGCAAGCTGGCCGACTTCGGGGTGGTCGTGCACGCCGAGGAGCCGGGGGTGCCGGCGGGGAGCCCGGCGTACATGTCGCCGGAGCTGTGGACGCAGGGACGGGCGGGGCCGCCGGCCGACCTGTACGCGGCGGCCTGCGTGCTGTTCGAGGCGGTCAGGGGGCGGCCGCCCTACCGGGCGTACAAGGACGGCGGGGACGGCGAGCAGGACGTCGCGGCCCTGCGGGACCTGCACCTGACGGCGCCGGTGCCGCTGGAGGTGGTCCCGGACGCCCTGCGCGACCTGCTCAGGCGCGGGCTGGCGAAGGACCCGGCGACCCGGTACGCCTCGGCCCGGCAGTTCGCGGCCGAGCTGGAGGAGGACGCCGTCGCGGGGTACGGGCCCGGCTGGGAGCAGCGGGGCCGCCGCCGGCTCGCCGAGCTGGCCACGCTGCTGGCGCTGCGCTTCCCGCTGGCGGCCAGGACCGAGCAGGACGCCCGCGTCCCGGCCGGGATCCGGGGGCGGGCGGTCCGGCTGCCCGCGCTGCCGCCGCACCTGTGGGTGGCGGGCGCGACGGTGGTCGCCGTGGCGATCGCCCTGGTGATCTCCGGCGGGCGGCTGTCGCCGGGGGCGGGCACGATCCTGATGCCGCAGCCGAAGCCGTCGGGCGAGCTGAACCCGGCGCCGGTCGACGCCCACACGCCGACGCCCCGCAGGAGCGTGCCCGCCACGGCCCGCGGCAGCGCGTCCCCGCCCGCGCCCACCGGCGGGCCGCGCGTCCCGACCGGCCCGGCCGCGCCGACCAGTGCCGCGCCGCCGCCTGTGCCGCCGACAGTTCCCACAACGGCGCCCCCGACGGTTCCGCCGACGGTGCCGACGCGGGCGCAGAGCGGGACCGCCCTGCCGCCGCCCGCCGTGCGGGAGGCGAGCATCGCGCGGTGGAGCGGTTCGGCGGGCGCGATCAGGGTCTCCGCGGACGGCACGGGGCCGGTGCGGCTGCGGATCGCGTACACGCGGCGGCTCGGCGACGGGCCGGTCACCACCGTGCGGCGGGAGACCCTCACGTTGCGCGGCAGCACCGCCTACACCAGCGGGGTCCGGCACGATCCCGGGAGCGTGGACTGCGGGGTGCGGGCCTACCTCGGGATCATCGTCATGACCGAGCCGGCGGCGGTCAACGGACCGCAGGTGAGCGAGGTCGCGGTGGACGGCCCCGCCTGCACCGTCCCGCCGACCCGCTCCGCACCGCCCACCCCGACCGGCACCGCGTCCCCGACGGGCACCGCGTCCCCGACCGGCGGGCAGCCCGTGGCGCACCCGACCTCGGAAGGGACGCCACCGGTCAGCAGCCCGCCCGTGGCACATCCCACGCCGGGAACCACCTACCTCATGGAGGCCGCCTCCCCGGCAGGCTCCCGGGCTCTTGTTCGGCAACCAAGCGTGCGCTAGCTTGGCAGCGATGAGCGGTGAGACCTCCCCCACCGGCGCCGCAGGGGCGCGTGGCGAGCTGGTGATCCGGCGCTGCCTGAGCTGCGGCCGCCGCGGCTGCCTGCCCGAGCCGTCGTGCCCGGCGTGCGGCGGCGGCGAGACGGCCGCCGAGCCCGCCAGGGGCACGGGGACGGTCCACACGTTCACCGTCGTTCACCGGTCGTTCGCGCCCGGCTACCGGGGGCGGGAGCCGTACGTGCCGGCGTGGGTGGACCTGGACGAGGGTGTGCGCGCGTTCGGGCACGTCGTGGGGTGCGCGCCGGAGGAGGTCCGCGTCGGGATGCCGGTGCGGGTGACGTTCGTGGACGATCTGCCGCATTGGAGGCCCGTGTGAAGCTCGGCAACGTGCTCATCCCCGTAGCCGACCTGGACGAGGCGATCGCCTTCTACGGCCTGCCGGTGAAGTTCAGGGACGGCGACAGGTTCGCCGCGCTGGACGGCGGCGGCGTCACCGTGGCGCTGGCCGGTCCCGCCGAGCACGTCACCGCGTCGGCGGCGCCGTCGTACAAGGTGGACGACGTGGCGGTCACGGTGCGCGAGATGGCGGCGCGCGGGGCCGAGGTGGTGCGCGCGCCCGAGGACGGGCCGCACGAGAGGCGGGCCGTGCTGCGCGACCCCTCAGGAAACACGTTCGTGCTCTACTCGCCCCTCTGACCTGGAGGCATCCCCCATGGCGCGATCACCCTACGGCAACTACGGCCACGCGATCCTGACCGCGGGAGCGCTGCGCACGCCCGACCGGGTGGCGCTGACGTACTGCGGCGAGCGGAGCTTCACCTACGACGAGCTCAACCGGGCCGTCAACCGCCGGGCGAACGCGCTGCTGGCGGCCGGGATCACCGCCGGGCAGCGGGTGGCTGCGCTGCTCAACGAGACGCTGCTGGTCGCCGAGGTCTACCTGGCCCAGGCCAAGATCGGAGCGGTGACGGCGGCGCTCAACCCGTACTGGCCGGCCGAGACGCTGCGGGCGGTGGTGGCCGCCTCCGGCTGCACGGCCTTCGTGTACGACTCCACGGTCGCCGACCTGGTCGGCGGCATCAGGGGCGCCCTCCCGCAGGTCACCACCTGGATCGACGCCGGTGAGCTGGCCGGCGGCCAGGAGGAGGAACCGCCGCTGGGCGGCTTCCACGACGACCCGCTGGCCCTCTACTACACCTCCGGCACGACCGGCCTGCCCAAGGCCGTCGTGCACACCCACGCCTCCTCCCTGGCGACCGCCCAGATCTGGCTGGACGTGCCGCGCGGCCCCGACTCGGTGTTCGGCACGGGCGCGATCATCTGGGGCATCGGCTTCCCCGCCATCGTCGGCCCCGCCCTGTACGCGGGCATGCGCCTGGTGCTGGAGCAGGACTGGGGACCGGCGAACTTCCTGCGCGTGGTGCCGCGCGAACGGGTCACGCACGTGTCGCAGATCCCGTCGTTCTACGCGGCGCTGCTGGGGACGTCCGAGCACGAGGGGGTGGACCTGTCGTCGATCCAGGTGATCATGCTGGGCGGCGAGCCGCTGACCGCGACCATGCTCGACCGGATCAAGGCCAGGCTGCCCGGGGCGGGGGTCTACTCCTACTACGGGCAGACCGAGGCGCCGTACACGTGCATGGGCCGCGTGGACGACGGCTCGACGCCGCTCGGGTCGTCCGGACGGGCGCGCACGGGCAACGCCGTGCGGATCACCGGCCCGTCCGGCGCCGCGGTGACCGGCGAGGTCGGCGAGATCAACCTGGCCGGGCCGCACCGCATGGCGGGCTACGACGGGACTGACGACCACGGCGTCCTGCGCGGCGAGTGGTACGTGGGCGGCGACCTCGGGACGTTGTCGGCCGACGGCGTGCTGCGCGTCCTCGGCCGCCGCGAGGACTCCATACTCAAGCACGGCCAGTGGACGCAGCCCGCCACGATCGAGGAGGCCGTCTCGGCCCTGGACGGCGTGGCCGAGGCCGGCGCGGTGGGCGTCCCGGAGGGTGCGGCCGAGCAGCGGGTGCTGCTGGCGGTCGTGCCGCGCGACGGGCAGTCGCTGGACGCCGCCAAACTGTCCCTCGCCCTGGCCGACACGCTGCCCCCGCACCAACGGCCCGACCACATCGTGGTGACCGGCGAGCTGCCGCACTCGCAGGACGCCTCCGGCGGCCCCGGCAAACTGCTGCGCCGCCGGATCCGCGAGCAGCACGGGCACCTGCTCGGGTGAACGCCCAGGAGCACGGGAGCACCTGGGACGCCTCCCACGACGTCCCCCGCGACCTTCACGAGCGCGACACCCGGGACGTCCCCCGCGTCCCCCGCGAGCACGAGGTCAAGGAGCTGGTCGCGGCGGCCGGGGTGCCGGTGCCGCGCGGGATCGTGGTGCGCGACCTGGACTTCGCGGCGGCCGGAGGGCTGACCGAGCCGCTGGTGCTGAAGGCGTTCGGCCCGGGGCTGGTGCACAAGTCGGAGGCGGGGGCCGTCCGGCTCGGCCTGCGGGCGGACGGCCTCGCCGCGGCGGCCGCGGAGATGCGCTCCCGGCTGGACGTGGAGGGGTTCCTGGTCGAGGAGCAGGCGCCCGCCGGGGTGGAGCTGATCGTCGGCCTGGTCGGCGACCCGGGGTTCGGCCCGGTGCTGCTGGCCGGGCTGGGCGGCGTCTGGACCGAGGCGATGCGCGACACGGCGCTGCGCCTCTGCCCGATCTCCGAGCGGGACGCGCGGCTCATGCTGGACGAACTGCGCGGCGCGGCCCTCCTGCACGGCCACCGCGGCCACCCGCCCGTGGACGTGGACGCCGTCGTCAAGCTGCTCATGACGGTCGGCGGCCCCGGCGGCCTGTGGGAACGGCTGGAACTGGGCGAGTTCGAGCTGAACCCGGTCATCGCCACCCCGTCCGGCGTGACCGCGGTGGACGCGCGCCACCTGCCCGGCCGGCCGCGCCCGTCCACCGCCCGCGAGCCGGCCGACTTCCTGCCGCTCTTCGAGCCGCGCGCGGTGGCCGTCGTCGGCGCCTCGGCGAGCCGGCCGAACTTCGGGAACATGTTCCTCGACTTCTACCGGGCCGCCGGGGTGCCGCTGGTGGCCGTGCACCCGTCGGCCGCCGAGGTGGCGGGGGTGCCCGCGGTGCCGTCGCTGGCCGCCGCCGACGTGGACTACGCGCTGGTGGCGGTGCCCGCCGAGCGGTGCGCCGAGGTGGTGCGGCAGGCGTCGGGCATCCCGTACGTGCAGGTGATGAGCGGGGGGTTCGGCGAGGCCGGACGCGCGGACCTGGAACGCGACCTGGCCGGGGCCGCCCGCGCGGCGGGCACCCGGCTGCTCGGCCCCAACTGCATGGGCGTGTACTGCCCGCGCGGCCGGCAGACGTTCGTCGGCGGCGGCGTCGGACCGGCGGGGACGGTGGCGCTGATCTCGCAGAGCGGCGGCCTCGCGGGTGAGGTGATCAAGGTCGGGGAGCGGCGCGGGCTGGCGTTCAGCCGGGTCGTCACCGTGGGGAACGCGGCCGACGTGACCCCCGCCGAGCTGCTGTCCTGGCTGGCCCGCGACCCCGAGACGCGGGCCGTCGGGCTCTACCTGGAGGACCCGCGCGGCGGCCGGGAGCTGCACGAGGCGCTGCGCGCGGCCGGGCTGCCGGTGGCGCTGCTGGTCGGCGGGCGCAGCTCGCAGGGACAGCGGGCGGCGCTCTCGCACACCGGCGGCATGGTGAGCGACCTGCGGGTGTGGGCGGCGGTCGCGGCCCAGACCGGCACGGCGCTGGTCTCCTCCCAGGACGACCTGATCGGCGTGCTGGCCTTCTTCCAGGCCCACGGCTCCCGCGTGACGGACGGCGACCGGGTGCTGGTGATCGGGCCGAGCGGCGGCGCGGGCGTGCTGGCGGCCGACGCGTTCGACCGGGCCGGGGTGCGGCTCGCCCCGCTGCGGGACGGCGTGCTCGACGGGCTGGGCCTGGCCGCGGCGGGCAACCCGCTGGAGGTGCCGGTGGGGCCGCGCGGGCGTCCCGGGCTGGTGGCGGAGGTGATCGAGGCGATCGTCCGGCGGGAGCCGTACGCGGACGTGGTCGCCCACGTGAACGTGCAGAGCTTCTTCACCTACGGCGACGCGGCCGAGCCCCTGTACGCCTACGCGCGGGCCCTGGCCGGCGCGCAGGAGGCGCTGCCGCGCGTCCGGATCACGCTCGTCACCAGGAACGGCGAGTGCGCGCCCGCGGGCGTGGAGGACGAGGTACGGCGGATCGCGGCGGCGGCGGGCGTCCCCGTCTACCGCTCCATGGAGGCGGCCGCGGCGGCGGTCGCGGCAGGAGGTAGTCGTGGGACTGCTTGACGGCAAGGTCGCGCTGATCACGGGCGGGGCCAGGGGCATGGGCGAGTCGCACGTGCGCCTGTTCCTCGAGGAGGGCGCGCGGGTGGTCTTCGGCGACGTGCTGGAGGAGGAGGGCAAGGCGCTGGCCGCCGAGACCGGGGCCACGTACGTGCGGCACGACGTGCGCAGCCCGGACGAATGGCGGCGGGCCGTCGGCGCGGCCACGGAGCTGCACGGCCGGCTCGACGTCCTGGTGAACAACGCCGGCATCCTCACCTACGGCCGCATCCAGGACATGGCGCCCGAGGACTTCGACCGGGTGATCGACGTGAACCTCAAGGGCACCTGGCTGGGGGTCAAGTCGGTGATCGACCCCATGAAGGCGGCCGGGCGCGGCGCGATCGTCAACATCTCCTCGATCGAGGGGTTCGTCGGGGCGGAGGGGTTGTCGGCGTACGCGGCCTCGAAGTTCGCGGTGCGCGGGCTGACCAAGTCGGCCGCGCGGGAGCTGGCCCGGTTCAAGATCCGGGTGAACTCGGTGCATCCGGGGGCGATCAACACGGCGATGGCGGTGAACCCGGACCTGATGGCCGAGGTGGACGCGGAGGCGTTCGTGAAGTCCATGGTCATCAAGCGGTTCGCGAAGCCGGTGGAGGTCTCGCACGTGGTGGCGTTCCTGGCCTCGGACCGGGCCAGCTACTGCACGGGGAGCGAGTTCACGGTGGACGGAGGGCTGCTGACGGGAGCCGGTTATTAGGCCCCATGAGCGCGACACGCGGGTCTTTTCCTGTTAAATCACCCACCTTGGCGGGGTCCGCCGGCTTGGTTGAGCTGCGGTTATGCGCCCGGTGACGTCTTTACCCTCTCTTGGGACGTGCTTGACCTTGGTCACGAAGCGGTAACCTCGCACCGCACGGAAGACTACAGGTTTCCGGTTTTGCCACACATGTCCCGGGTTACCCCCGTGTACCCGAGTATGTGCGGATAAATCCGGATCTTGACCGGAAGGTTCCCCCATACTTCCATGACGCCCGAGATGCAGAAGTACATCGACCTGCTGGAGAGCCAGCTCGGCTACGCCGAAAAGGCCGGTGCGTACACCAAGTTCGGCGACTGGTACGGCAAGACCGTCGAGTTCGACGCCGACTACTCCGCCGCACCCTGGTGTGACATGTACCTCTCCTGGGCCGCGCACAAGCTCGGCTACCAGGAGTGGATCGGGCAGTTCGCCTGGACCGTACGGCACGCCGAATGGTTCAAGGCTCAGGGGGCCTGGGGGAAGACGCCCAAGCCCGGCGCGTTCGTCTTCTACGACTGGAGCGGCACCGGCAAGATCGACAATATCGACCACGTCGGCATCGTCACGCGGGTCGAGGGCGACACGATCTTCACCATCGAGGGCAACATCGACGGCGGCGTCGCCAAGCGCAAGGAGCGCGACACCAGCAAGGTCGTCGGCTACGGCTACCCCGAACGCATCAAGGCCCGCCTCGACGCCGAGGCGGCCCAGAAGCGGGCCGACGAGCAGGCGGCGACACCCGCCAGGCCCGGCACCGACGTGGGAACGCTCCAGCTTCCCGCCGACTCGCTCAGCTCCCTGATTCCGCACGTCGAGCAGGAGCGCGCCGCCGAGGTCCCGCTCGCCGCGCGTCCGAAGGCCGAGACCGACAAGCCGGCCAGGACCACGGCGACCTCGCCCTCGGCGCCCCCCGCCGCGCCCTCCGCGTCCGCCTCGCCCGCGACGGGGGCGGCGGCCGTGCCGACGGCGGCGGCCGGGAAGTCGGGACAGAAGTCCAAGCACGCCAAGGCGACGACCGCCGACACCACGTCCGCCACCGCCGAGCCCCTTCCCGCGCTCGTGGACGCCTCCTCGACCGGCTCGATGCCCGCGATCGGCTCCCCGTCGCTGGTCGGGTCCGCGCTGATCGCCGCGCTGGCGCTCGTCGCCCTGGCGAAGACCCGCCAGAGCCGCCTGCGCCCGGCCGCCGCCTCGGCGAAGGCCGCCCGCGTACGCGCCGCCGCCGCGACCCTCTCCGCGGGGGAATCCGCAGGGGAAGGCGTCACCCTGAGCACCGCCGCCCTGAACGTCACCGCGGCGCAGAGCACCGCCGCTCTGAGCGTCGCTGGGGGCGTCACTACGGGCGTCACTGCGGGCGTCACTGCGGGCATTGCCGTGCCCGTCGCTCTGCCTGTTCCGGTGCCCGTCGCCGTGCCTCTTCCCGGGACGCGTTCCAGGCGCGGCACCCACGCCGCCCCTTCACGTCACCGGCGTCGCCGCCGTCCCGCGGAGACGCGCCACGACCACACCCGCCCCTCCTCGCTGCGGACCACCGCCGAGCCCGCCGACCACTTCGAACTGCCCATCACCCCTTCCGGCACGGGGTTCGAACGCGCGGCCGTCTCTCCCGAGACCGGTCAGAGGGAACGCTTCGAGCTTGGCGCGGGCTCTTTCGAGGCCGGTCGGAACCGCACCTTCGAGTTCGCCGCCCCCGTCCCCGAGCTCGGCCCCGCAGGCGGCGGCGAGCTCGCGGCCGGCTTGGAGGCGTTCGAGCCGTTCACCGACCGGATGGCCCCGCCGCGGCGGCTGGACAGCGCCTCGTTCCGGCCCGCCCCCGACACGGCGCCCTTCGAGCCCATGTTCGACGCCGGCCCGATGGTTCCGATCTCGCTCCCCCCGGCGACGAGCACGTTCAGCGCCTTCTCCCCCAGCCCCCGACCGGGCGCCGAGGTGGCCGCCCGGACGAGGACGACGCCGCGGGCCGCCCAGGCGTCCAGGATCGGCGCGACGTACCGGGGCCGCCGCCGCCGCAGCGAGCCGGTCGCGGACGCGTACGCCTCCGAGCACCCCTTCTTCATGGACGAGTTCACCGCCGATTCCGTCCCGCGCGGCCGCCGCCACCGTCGCGCCGCGCCTGCCGGGATCACGGGCTCGCAGCACCCGCGAGGGCTGCGCCAGGAGTCCGGCGGGACAAGCACCATCGACGCCTTCGTCCAGGACGCCCCGCTGCGCGGCCGCCGTCACCGCACCCCCACCCCCGTGTGAGGACGGCCCACGGGCGACCGAACGGCCGGGTGGCGAGAGTGGCGGGGAGGGCCGGGCGGCCCGGCGGCCCGGCGGCCCAGCGGGGTCAGGTCACGTCGTACTCGGCGGCGAAGGCGGCCAGGCGGGTGACCGCGTCCCGGCTGCGCGTCCACGGCCGGACGATCAGCCGTTCCACCCCCAGCTCCGCCCAGGCGGCCACCTCCCCCGGAGAGCCCAGCGCGTACGCGTGCGCCGTGACCGGCACCCCCGCCCCCAGCCGGGCCAGCTGTGGCCTGATGGACTCGATGGTGTGCGGCATGCTGATCCACCCGTCGCACAGCCGCGACGCCCGGCGCAGCGCCGCCGCCGACTCCCCGCCGGCCAGCACCGGCAGCCGCCGCTGCACGGGCTTGGGCTCGAAGGCGACCTCCGGGAACCGGTAGAACCGTCCGGAATGGGCGACCACGGGTTCGGTCCAGAGCCGCCGGACGATCTCGATGACCTCGTCCAGGCGGGCGCCGCGGGTCTCGAAGGGCAGGCCGGCCGCCGTCCACTCGCCGCGGTACCAGCCCGCGCCCACGCCGCAGATCGCCCGTCCGCCCGACACCACGTCCAGGGTGGCGAAGGCGCGGGCCGAGACGAACGGGTGGCGCAGCGCCAGGAGGTGCACGGCGGTGCCGAGCCGGACGCGGGTGGTGAGCCCGGCCAGCCAGCACAGGTAGGCCGGGGCGTCGAACAGCGGGGTCGTCGGCTTGATGCCGGGGTCCTCCGTGCCCGGGTAGACGGCGAGCGACAGGTCGGTGGCGAACACCAGGTGCTCGGGCAGCCAGACGGACTCGAACCCCAGCTCGTCGGCGGCCACGGCCACGTCCTTCCAGGCGTCCGGGTGCAGCAGGCCCAGCGGCACGCCGTACTTCACGGGTACCTCCGCAGGTCGCGGGCGCGCAGGCAGGCGCGGACGTGTTCGCGATGGGCGGCGGTGGTGCCGTGCGCGGCCGACAGGGACCAGGCCCGTGCGAGCCAGAAGCGCAGGTCCAGCTCCTCGGTGTAGCCGATCGCGCCGTGGGTCTGCAGGGCGACCCGGGCGGCCAGCGTCGCCGCCTCGCCCGCCGCGGCCTTGGCGGCGCTCGCGTCCCGTCCGGCCGTGGGCGCGTCCCGGTCGACGGACAGCGCCGCGCGGTGCACCAGCGGCGCAGCGAACTCGACGGCGACGGCCACGTCGGCGAGCCGGTGCCGGACTGCCTGGAAGGACCCGATCGGCGCGCCGAACTGCCTCCGGACCCCCGCGTACGACACCGAGACCGCGAGCAGCTCCCGCGCGACCCCGACGAGCTGGGCGGCGGTCGCCACCGCGACGGCCCGCGCGGCGAGCGCCACCCGGTCCGGGCCGGGATCATCGTGTCCGGACGCCTCGAAGGCGACGTCGAACATCGGCCGGCACGGATCCACCCCCGGCACGGCGGCGAGCCGCGCCTCGTGCCGCGGCAGCACCCGCACCCCCTCCCCCGTACGCGCCACGACCAGCACGTCGGCGAGATCGGCGTCGGCCATGTACGCCTCCCCCGGCAGCAGCACCCCGACGCACACCCCGCCCGAGGCCAGCTTGGGCAGCCCGGGGGTCAGGAACGCCGCCGCCACCGCCGTCCCGACCACCGGCCCCGGCAGGCAGGCCCGCCCGGTCTCCTCCACGGCGGGCAGTACGTCGGTCAGCCCGAGCCCGAGCCCGTCGAGCTCCGGCGGTAGCAGCAGCCCGAAGAACCCCAGCTCGGCCAGCCGGTCCCAGGCGGGACGGCGTTCGGTCCGCAGCGCGCCGGGCGGGCAGTGCGCCCGCAGCACGTCGCGGACGGTCGCCCCCAGGGCGAGTTGCTCGTCGGTGAAGGCGAAGTGCATGAGGGCGACTCCAGAGGGGTCATCGGGGCAGGCCCAGGACACGCTCGGCGATGATGTTGCGCTGGATCTCGTTGGTGCCCGCGTAGATGGGCCCGGCCAGCGAGAACAGGAAGCCGTCCAGCCAGGCCGTCCCGCCGGCGCGGTCGCCGAGCAGTTCCATGGCCAGCTCGTGCATGCGCAGGTCCAGCTCCGACCAGAAGACCTTGCCCATGCTGGCCGCCGCCCCGATCTCGGCCCCGGCCATGATCCGGCGCGCGGTGGCGAAGGTGTGCAGCCGGTACGCCTCGGCCGCCGTCCAGCAGCGCGCGGCCCGGTCGGCGAGGGCGGGGTCGGCGTCCAGGGCCAGGTCGAGGAGGCGGTCGGCGGTGGCGAGGAAACGGCCGGGGCTGCGCAGGGTCAGGCCGCGTTCGGAGGAGGTGGTGGACATCGCGATGCGCCAGCCGTCGCCGGGCTCGCCGAGCACCATGGAGTCGGGCGCGAACACCCCGTCGAAGTGCAGCTCGGCGAACCCGGGCAGGCCGTCGAGCTGGGCGATCGGCCGGACGGCGACGTCGTCCAGGGGGAACAGGAAGTACGTCAGGCCCTTGTGCCGCGCGCCGGAGGTGCGGAAGAGGCCGAAGCCGTGGGAGGCATGGGCGGCTCGGGAGCTCCAGGTCTTGTGCCCGTACAGGAGCCAGCCGCCGTCGGCGCGTTCGGCGCGGGCGGTGAGCGCGGCGAGGTCGCTGCCGGCCTCGGGCTCGGACCAGGCCTGCGCCCAGACGTCCTCGGCCGTCGCCATCCGGGGCAGCCAGCGCCGCCGCTGCTCGGGGGTGCCGAACCGCATGAGGCTGGGGGCCAGGAGGAAGATGCCGTTCTGGCTGACCCGGGCGGGGGCCCTGGCGGCCCAGTACTCCTCCTCGAAGATCAGCCATTCGATCAGGGACGCGGCCCGGCCGCCGTACTCGCGGGGCCAGGAGACGACCGACAGCCGCTCGCCGGCCAGCAGCGCCTCCCAGGCCCGGTGGGCCAGGAAGCCTTCATCGGTGTCCATCGGCGGCAGCCGCTCGGGCACGTGGGCGGCCAGCCAGTCGCGAACCTCGGCGCGGAAGTCCTGCTCGGCCGGGGAGAAGTCGAGATCCACAAAACCAAACTAGCGCACGCTTGGTCTACTGGCCAGGCCGCCGTCCGTCGGCCTACTCTGGACGTCGTGCAGGGTCTTCTGCTCCGGCTTTCCACGCTCGACACCGACGCCGAGAGCGCGGTGCGGGTCATCGCCTACTTCGACTCGCTGGTGCGCGACCACGTCACCGTGCCCGTGCTGCTCGCGGCCACCGCCCGGCTGGCGCGATGCCCGGTCGGCCTGCACGACGCCACCACCGGCCGGCGCCTCCGGACGGGCCCGGACGGCCGGTCCGCCGACACGGAGACGCCGCGCGCCGGGGAGGGGCCGGGCGCCGGGGAGGGGGTCCGGGCGAGGGAGCTGAGCGGCGGCCTGGGCAGCGTGTGGATGGAACGCGAGGGCGCCCCCCACGGCCTCGACGACATCGTGCTCGAACGGTTCGCCGCCGCCGCCGAGCTGACCTTGGAACGCGCCGCCGCGCAGGCCCGCGAGGGCCGGGACCCGGCGCTGGTCGAGCTGGTGCTGTCGGCCGAGACCGGCGAGGCGGAACGCGCGCGGGCACTGCGCCTGCTCGGTTTCGCGCCGTCCACCCCTCTCCAGGCCATGGCCTTCGCCCTCCCCCGCGACCCGCTTCAGGTCACGGCATCCACCCTCCCCCGCGACTCGCTTCAGGCCACGACGTCCACCATTCCCCGCGACCCGCTCCGGACCACGGCGTCCGCCCTCTCTCGCGACCCGCTCGCGGCCGGGTTGCGGGCGATGGGGCACCGCGTGCGGACGGCCAGGATCGGCGACACCCAGGCCGTGCTGGTGGCCACCACCGTCGAGGGCGAGCTGCCCGAGGGCGCCCGCGTGGGCATCGGCCCGGAGCTGCCCGGGTCGCACGCCGCCGAGTCCTGGGCCAAGGCCCGCACGGCGCTGCGCTTCACCGGCCCGCACGACCGGGTGGTGCGCTGGACCGATCTCGGCGCGCTCGCGCTGTTCGCCGACCTGCCCGGCCCGGCCGTCGCGGAGCTGGCCGACGTACGGGCGATGGCGCGGCTGAGCGAGGACCACCTGCTCGCGGTGCGCGCGCTGTGCTCGGCCGGGTCGGTCCGCGCCGCCGCCACCGGGGTGCACCTGCACCACAGCTCGATGGCGGCCCGCATCGCGCGGGCGGAGTCGGTGCTGGGCTTCTCCCTCGCCGACCCGGCCGGACGCCTGCGCGCCCACCTCGCCCTCGCCCTGCTGCGCCTCCTCGCGAACGCCACCACCGCTGAGGCCGCCACCGCCGGCGCCGCCAACGTCACCGCCGCCACCGCCGCCACCGCTACAGGCGGTACGCCCGCCTGAGCGCGGCCAGCCGGGTCTCCCGCGCCCGCCTGCTCAGCGGGGTGTCCGGCACCATGACGTCGAACCCGTGGAACGCCCCCGGGTAGAGGTGGAACTCGGTGGACACGCCGGCCCGCGCCAGCCGCTGGGCGTAGTCGATGTCCTCGTCCCTGAACACCTCCAGCTCGCCCACGTCGACGAACGCGGGCGGCAGCCCCGACAGGTCCTCGGCCCGCGCCGGCGCCGCGTACGCCGGGACGTCCGGGCCGCCCGCCCGGTCGCCCAGCAGGGCGGACCAGCCGTAGAGGTTCGCGGCCCGGTCCCAGACCACGGCCTCGGTGAACTCCAGGCTCGACGGGGTGGTGTTGCGGTCGTCGAGCATCGGGCAGATCAGCAGCTGGAGGACCACCTCGGGCCCGCCCCGGTCGCGGGCGAGCAGCACGGTCCCGGCGGCCAGCCCCCCACCCGCGCTGGCCCCGCCGACGGCCAGCCGGGCGGGGTCGATGCCCAGCTCCTCGGCGTTCTTGGCGGTCCACAGCAGGCCCGCGTAGCAGTCCTCGACCGGCGCGGGGTGCGGGTGCTCGGGCGCCAGACGGTAGTCGACGGAGACCACGACGACGCCGAGCCGCTCGACGTAATCGATCATCGTGGCGTCGTCCACCTCGGGCATGCCGACGATCATGCCGCCGCCGTGGATCCAGTAGAGGCCGGGCCGGCCGGCGCCGTCCTGCGCGGGGCGGTAGACGCGGACCCGGATGTCCGGTTCGCCGTCGGGGCCGGGGACGCGGCGGTCCTCGATCCGCACCTCGGTCTCGGCGGGCGGCGTCGCGGCCAGCATCGCGTGGATCTGGGCGCGGTGCCCGGCCAGCTCCTCCGCGTCGAGCGCCGTCACGTCGAACGCCGGGAACGGCGCGTTCTCCAGGGCGGCACGCAGGTCCGGATCGAGGTTGGGGTGGAACGCCATGAGGACTTCCTTCCACGGAGGGGCTTGCCGTACCCCTCGATGGTCGGATCTCGCGCGACGGTGCGGCAACCGCCATCCGGCTGCCGTTGGCGGCCCGACGTCCGCCGTCCGGCGACCTCGGCCAGGGCCGGGTCAAGGTCGGCCGGGGTCAGCTCAGGAGGGCGACGGCCTGTTCGGCCGGGGTCAGCTCAGGAGGGCGACGACCTGTTCGGCCAGGGGCGCGGCGCTGGCCGGGTTCTGGCCGGTGGCCAGCCGGCCGTCCACGACGACCTGCGGCTGCCAGTCGGGGGCGGGCTCGTGCCGGGCGCCGCGCTCGGTCAGCGCGTCGGCCAGCAGGAACGGCACCACCCCCGCCACGCCCCGCGCGGTCTCCTCGCTGTTGGTGAAGGCGGCCACCCGCCGCCCGTCCACCAGGTGGGAGCCGTCGGACAAGGTCAGGCCGACCAGCGCGGCCGGGCCGTGGCAGACCGCCGCGACCACGCCGCCGCGCTCGTAGATCTCGCGGCCGACCCGGGCCACGTCGGGGTCGGCGGGGAAGTCCCACATGGTGCCGTGGCCGCCGGCGTACAGGACGGCGTCGTAGGCCGAGGCGTCCACCGCGGAGAGGGGGGCGGTGTCGTCGTCCAGGCCGGTGGCGAGGAAGGCGGCCTGCGCCGGGTCGTCCGGGTCGTGGCCGTCGCGGGGCGGCCGGCCGCCGGCGATGCTGGCGACGTCCACCTCGAAGCCGGCCTTGGTGAAGATCTGCCAGGGATGGGCCGCCTCGGGGACGTAGTATCCGGTACGCTCCACGCCGCCGAGGTCGTCGTGGCTGGTCAGCACGATCAGGATGCGCTTGCTCATGCCGTTGAGCATGGCCGGGAAAGCCCATCAGCCACAAATAGCGAGACGTCGGTCGTGGCATCAGAATAGTGATGTGTCGTCTCTCTCGCTGGACCTGCTGCGGACCTTTCTCGCCGTCCACAGGACCGGCTCCATCACCGCCGCCGCGCACACACTCGGCCTCTCGCAACCGGCGGTGACCGCCCAGGTCAAGACGCTGGAGGCGACGCTCGACCGGCCGCTGTTCGACCGGCTGCCGCGCGGCGTCGCGCCCACCCCCGCCGCCGACGAGCTGGCCCGCCGGGTGGCCCCCGCCCTCGACGCGCTGGAGGAGGTGGCCGGCTCGGAGCTGCCCTCGGACGAGGCCGTGCACCTGGGCGGCCCGGCCGAGTTCCTGTGCGAGGAGGTCATGCCGATGCTCGCCCCGCTCGTCCGCGACGGGCTGCGCCTGCGCACCACCCTCGGCCTGGCCGACGACCTGCTGGCCGACCTCGCGGCCGGACGGCTCGACCTGGTGTTGTCCACGATCCGGCCCCGGGTGCGCGGCATCCAGGCGGACCCGGTCTACGACGAGGAGTTCGTCCTGGTGGCGGCGCCGTCCGTGGCCCGCGGGCTGCCGGTCGGCCGGGTCGGGCCCAAGGAGCTGGCCGCGGTCCCGGTGGTGGCCTACGCCGAGGACCTGCCCATCGTGCGCCGCTACTGGCGGGCCGTCTTCGGGCGGCGGCCGTCGATGGCCGCGCAGGTCGTCATCCCGGACCTGCGCGGGGTGCTGAGCGCGGTGCGGGCCGGCATGGGCGTGTCCGTCCTGCCCGCGTACCTGTGCCGGCGCGACCTGGCCGAGGGCACGCTGGTCGTGCTGGCCGAGCCGGCGGAGCCGCCGATCAACACCGGCTACCTGGCCGTACGGTCGGGCGCGCCGGCCAGGCCGGCCGTGGGGCGGGTGCGGGCCCACCTGCTGGCGGCGTTCCGGGCGGCGCCGCCGTACTGACGACGAAGGTGGATGACGGGCGATCAGCTTGGGCATGCTGGGCACATGTGTCATTCCACCGACAGCCTGCCGCCCGCCCCGCCGATCCAGGGGGAGGTGGCGGCGCACGAGCAGATCACGCTGACCTCCGCCGACGGCACCCGCTTCATGGCCTACCGGGCCGACCCGGCCGAGCCGAACGGCCGCGGCGTGGTGATCATGCCGGACGTGCGCGGCCTGCACCCGTTCTATCGCGACCTCGCGGTGCGCTTCGCCGAGGCCGGGTTCCGCACGATCGCGATCGACTACTTCGGCCGCACCGCCGGGACCGACGACCGGGGCGACGACTTCGACTACATGCCGCACGTCGACCAGCTCAAGCTCGACCAGGTGCAGGCCGACGCGGCGGCGGCGACCGCCGAGCTGGCGGCCGGCGGTCCGGTGTTCACGGTCGGCTTCTGCATGGGCGGCGCGCTGTCGTGGCGTCAGGGCGCGGAGGGCAACGGCCTGGCCGGGAGCATCGGCTTCTACGGCGCGCTGCGCTTCATCGACGAGCCGAGGACCGGTCCCGGCGCGCCGCTGCTGCTGCTCCGGGGCGGCGCAGACAAGGTGTCGAGCCCGGCGGAGTTCGACGCCTACACCGCGGCGCTGGACCGGGTGGGCACCGAGCACGAGACCCACCTCTACGAGGGCGCGCCGCACTCCTTCTTCGACCGCTCGTTCAAGGAGTGGGAGGGCGTCTGCCAGGACGCCTGGCGCCGCATCCTGTCCTTCACCGAACGGCACTCAGCCTAGGTACGCGGCCCGCACCACCGGATCGTCCCTGACCCGGGCCGGCGTCCCGGACGCGATGACCCTGCCCAGGTCCAGGACGACGATGCGGTCGCAGATCTCCATGACGAAGCCCATGTCGTGCTCGACCAGCAGCACGGTGGTGTCCAGGGCCCTGACGACCTCGCCGAGCCGGGCGGTCTGGGCGGCGTCCAGGCCGGAGGTGGGCTCGTCCAGCAGCAGGAGCCGAGGACGGTCCGCGAGCGCGCGGGCCAGCTCGACCATCCGGCGCTGCCCGACCGGCAGCGCGGCGGCGTACGCGTCGCGCAGCGGGGTGAGCCCGCACAGGTCGAGCACCTCGGCCACGCGTGCGCCGCGCTCGCGCTCGATCCGCCGCCGGCCCGGCCACCCGGCCAGATCGGCGGCCAGCCCGCCGCCACCGCCGTGCCAGTCGAGCGCGGCCAGCACGTTCTGGGCCACGGTGAGCCGGCCGAACACCTGCGTGCGCTGAAACGTCCTGCGCACGCCGGCTCTGGCCCGCCGGAGCGCGGACACGCCGGTCAGGTCGCGCCCGTCCAGCGTGACCCGGCCCGCGACCGGCCTGCGCAGCCCGGACACCACGTCGAACAGCGTGGTCTTGCCCGCGCCGTTCGGGCCGATCACGCCGCAGACCTGGCCGGGCCTGGCCTCGAACGACACGCCGTCCAGCGCCCTGACGCCGCCGAAGGCCACGGACACGCCCTGCACCGCCAGCATTCACCTCACCCCCAGGTAGGCGGCGGTCAGCCGGTCGCCGTCCACCTCCGAGCGGGGGCCCGTCCAGGTGACGGCGCCCAGCCGCATGAACGCGACCCGGTCGGCGACGGCCAGCGCCTCGGTCGCCTTCTCCTCGACCAGCAGCAGCGCCACGCCCCGGTCGCGCAGCTCGGCGAAGACGTCGAACACCTGCCGCACCACGAGCGGGGCCAGGCCCAGCGAGGGCTCGTCGGCGATCAGCACCCGCGGCGGCCGCACCAGGGCCGGGGCCAGCGTGAGGAGCTGCTGCTCGCCGCCGGACAGGGCACCCGCGGCCACCGTACGGCGGGCCGCGAGCTGCGGCAGGCGCCGGTAGACCGGCTCCGGATCCTCCAGCCAGGTACGCAGGTTCTCCTCCACGGTGAGCCCGGGGAAGACGCCCCGCCCCTCGGGGGCCAGCAGGACGCCGGCGCGCGCCCGCCGGTGCGCCGGCCAGGCGGTGACGTCCACGCCGTCGAGCAGGACGCGGCCGCCGGTCACCGGCAGGTCCCCGGCGGCGACGGCGCACGCGGTGGACTTGCCCGCGCCGTTCGCGCCGAGCAGCGCCACCACCTCGCCGGGCCGCACCTCCAGCCGCACCCCGCGCAGCACGGTGCAGTCGGCGTAGCCGGCCACGACGTCCTCCAGCACGAACAGCGGCCCCCCGGGGCCGCCGGGCGCGGAAGGCCTGCCGGAAGAAACACCGAAAGAAGCACCGAAAGAAGCGGCGGGAGAAGCAGCGGGAGAAGTGGCCGAGAGGCGGCGGGCGCGGCGGCGATGGCGGGCCTCGGCGAGCTGGGTGAGCACGCCGTCCGGATGCCGGGCCAGGATCATGCCGCCCGCGCCGAACAGGATCGACCCGACGTGCGCGGAGACGTCCCAGGTGGCCAGCAGTTCGGGCACGGCCACCGCGACCAGCCCGCCGAGCACCGCCCCGCCGATCCTGCGCACGCCCTGCAGCACCACCACGGCCAGCCAGACGAACCCGGCGAACGCCGGCAGGTCGGTGGCCGTGACCGACCCCTTGGAGATCGCGAACAGCACGCCGCCGAGCCCGGCGATCCCCGACGCCAGCACGAACAGCACGATCTTGGCCCGCGGCGCGGACAGCCCGGAGGTGACGGCCGCCGCGGGCGCCGACCGTACGGCGAGGACGGCCCGCCCCGACGCCGACCGCTCCAGGTTGCGCACCAGCAGCGCCACCAGCCCGATCAGCGCCAGCAGCACGGCCACCCGCACCCGCGGGTCGGAGGTGTCGGCGAAGCCGAGCCCGAGCGCCGGCAGCGCCCATCCGATGGTCCCGTTGCTGAAGGCGTCCACCTGGAACAGCACCTGGTCGGCCAGCAGCGCCAGGGCCAGCGTGGCCAGCGTCAGCACCCGGCCGCCCAGCCGCAGCGCGGGCAGCGCCACGACCAGCCCGACGGCCCCCGCCGCGGCCACCCCGAGCAGGATCGCCACGACGAACGGCAGCCCGGAGGCGAACGCCCACCCGCAGGTCAGCGCCGCCATGGCGGCGAAGGCGGCCTGCGCCAGGTTCACCATGCCGCCGATCCCGGTGACCACCACGAACGAGCAGAAGATCAGCGCCAGCACCAGCCCCTGGGCCGCGACGCCCACGTAGTACTCCGGCCCGAGCAGGGCGAAGGCCGCCAGCGCGGCCAGGCCCGCCGCCCACGGCAGCCGCCTGCGCCAGGCCGGCACCCCGGCCAGGTGGTCGGGCGGCGGGACGTCCTCGGCGGCGCTGCCCGCCACCCGCTCCCGCGACCGGTTCAGCAGCAGCAGCCCGGCGAACAGCAGGATCACCGGCACGGCCGTGCGCAGCCCGGTGACCTCCTCCAGGAAGTCGGTGTACCCGGCGACCAGGTTCTGCACGACGCCGAGCGCGAGCCCGGCGGCGAACGTCCAGGGGATCGAGCGCAGCCGCCCGAACACGGCCGCCGTCGCCGAGGCGAACAGCAGCACCGTGTACGCCGTCGCGTCCAGCCCGAGCACCGGCGCCGCCAGCACCCCGGCCAGCCCGGCGAGCCCCGATCCGAGCATCCAGGCCAGCGCCGAGGTGGCGTCGGCGTCGATGCCCCGGAGCGTGGCCAGGCTGCGGCGGTCCACGCAGGCGCGCATGCGCAGCCCGTACGGCGTGTGCCGCAGGAACGCCCACAACCCCGCCGCCGCGACGGCCGAGAAGGCGAAGGTGATGAGCTGGTCGCTGTCCAGCCGCACGCCGAGCTGGTCGAACGCCCGGGCCGGATGGGGGCCGACGCCGCGCGGCAGGGAGGTGGCGTCCGTGGCGGGCAGCCCGGCCAGTTCCACGGCCAGCAGGCCGAGCGCGGGCAGCGCGATCGTGAGCCCGATGGTGGCGACGATCTGCACGGTCTCCCCCGCCTGGGCGAGCCCGCGGAACATGGCCCGGTGCAGCAGGTAGCCGAGCGCGGGCGCGAACAGCCCGGCCGCCACCAGCGCCGACAGCCAGGCGGGCAGCCCGGCGGCGGCGGTGAGCTCGTAGAACACGAGGGCGGCCAGGAAGCCGACGGCGCCGTGGGCGAAGTTGAACACCCCGGTCGCCGCGTACGACAGGGTCAGGCCGGAGCCCATGATCGCGAAGACGGCCCCGGTGACCAGGCCGCTGAGCACGTACTGGAGGATCATTTCAGCGGCACGTTGTCGAAGCAGGCCATCCTCCTGGCCACCTGGAAGGCGCCGCCCTCCAGTTTGACCAGGGCGCCGCAGCCGTTGGGCTCGCTGTGGTCCCTCGGGTAGCGGATGCGGCCGAACCCGGGGTTCTCGTAGAGGTAGTCGCCGTTGGCGGTGGCCAGGAACTTCTCCCTGGTCAGGTCCTTGCCGGTGCGCTTGAGCACGTCGAGGAAGATGTCGGCGGACCAGTAGCCGATCGCCAGGTGCTGGGTGAGCGCGGCGCCGGGGGCGACCTGCTCGACGTCCTTCTTGAGCTGGGCGATCTCGGGCGCCGGCGACTCGAACGGCTCGAACATGGGCGCGGCGATCACGCCGTCGAGCGCCTGCGCGCCGGCCGGGTCCTTGAGGATGGCCAGGTCGTAGCTGGTGGCGTCGGTGAGCACGCCCTTGTAGCCGGCCCGTTTGAGCGCCGCGTAGAGCCCGACGTTGAACTTGGTGCCGGCGATCACCGAGACGACGACGTCGGGGGCCCTGCCGCCGTCCGAGGTCATGATCTTGTTGACGTACGGGAGCCAGTCGGGGGGCGGGGCGGCGGCCGGCAGGCCGGAGTTCACGCCGGCCAGCCTGAACCCGGCCGCGGTGAACGACTGGGAGATGGTCGTGCCGCCGTACTTGCTGCCGCTGGAGTCGCTGGTCTGCACGTAGACGCTCTTGCCGGCGGCGCCGCCGAGCAGGTCGGCCAGCTGCCTGCCCCACCACGTCTGGGACCCGGCGCCGCGTTTGGGGGCCAGGCAGCCGTTGTAGCCGAACCCGGTCCTGGTGCCGCACCACTGCGGCCCGGTGGCCCAGCCGAACCAGGGGACGCCCTGCTGTTCGAGGAAGGCCGCGCCGCCGAAGTTCGGGGCGTGCACCGGGACCAGGGCGAACACCTGGTCCTTCTGGACGAGTTTCTTGGCCGCCGCGTCGCCCTTGGCCGCGTCCTGGGCGTCGTCCTCGGCGCCGATGAAGTCGATCTTCCGGCCGTGCACGCCGCCCTCGGCGTTGGCGCGGGCGAACCTGGCCTTCGCCCCGATCTCGGCGTCCCTGGTCGAGTAGCCGCTCGCGCTGGTCTTGGTCAGCACGCCGCCGACCTTGATCGTGGTGTCCGTCACTCCCGCGCCCGACTGGGCCGCGCCGGTCTGCTGGGCCGCGCAGCCGGCGACGAGCAGCGTCAGGGTGAGCGCCGCCGCGCCCCGCCGTACCATGTTGTTCTCCTCGCGACTCGGCCTAGCGCTCGCTTGGTTTCGCTGAGCGTAGATTTGCCGGGAAGGGGTGTCAACGACTAACCGAGCAACCGCTTGCTCGCAGGCGGCGCGCCGGGCTAGCGTGGGGCGCATGCTGATGCGCGCGGCCGTGCTGACCGGGTTCCACGCCCCGCTGGAGATCCGCGACGTCGAGATCGACG
The DNA here is from genome assembly GCF_040675235.1 of Nonomuraea sp. NPDC049637. Lineage (NCBI taxonomy): Bacteria > Bacillati > Actinomycetota > Actinomycetes > Streptosporangiales > Streptosporangiaceae > Nonomuraea > Nonomuraea sp. NPDC049637. Next base: position 31,784 of record NZ_JBFAOM010000011.1, on the reverse strand, counting down.
ACCCCGGCCCCGGCGAGGTGCGCGTCCGGATCATGGCCTCGGGCGTGTGCGGCTCCGACCTCAAGGCCATCGACGGCAAGAGCCCCGTAGTGGGCGCGCCGCCGTTCATCCTGGGGCACGAGAGCGCGGGCGTGGTCGAGAGCGTCGGCGCGGGCGTCACCTCCGTCAGGCCGGACGACCACGTCATCATCGCCATGAGCGGCCCCTGCGGGCGCTGCCGCCACTGCGGCTCCGGCCGCTTCCACCTGTGCTCGGGCCCGCAGCGGCTGCCGACCATCATGGGCGGCCCGCCCAGGGTCACCCTCGACGGCCGGGAGACCCGCCGCTTCATCGGCATCGGCTCGTTCGCCGAGTACGCGGTGGTCGCCGAGGCCATGTGCGTCAAGATCGCCAAGGACGCGCCCTTCGCCGCCATGTGCCTGCTGGCCTGCGGCGTGATCACCGGCGTGGGCGCCGTCCTCAACGTGGCCGAGGTGCCGCCGGGCGCCTCGGTCCTGGTGGTCGGCTGCGGCGGCGTGGGGCTCAACGTCATCCAGGGCGCGGTGCTCGCCGGCGCCACCACGATCATCGCCGCGGACGTGGCCGAGGGGAAGCTCAAGCTGGCCGAGCGCTTCGGGGCCACCCACCTGCTCACCGCCGGCGACCTGCCCCGCCAGGTCGGCGCGCTGGTCCGCGGCGGCGTCGACTACGCCTTCGACGCGACCGGCGTCCCCGGCGTGCTGGCGGAGGCCTTCGCCGCCACCCAGCCGGGCGGGACCACGGTCATGGTCGGCAGCCCGCCCCAGGGCCACCCCATGGCGCTGGACACCGGCCTGCTGTTCTCCTCCCGCCGCCTCATGGGCACCCAGGGCGGCGACGCTGCGCCGCACCGCGACCTGCCCATGCTGGCCGCCCAGTACCTCCGCGGCCGCCTCGACCTCGACGGCCTGATCACCGAACGCCTCCCCCTCGACCAGATCAACGAGGCGGTCGCCCACGTCCGCCAGGGGACGGTCGCCCGTACGGTTATCACGTTCTGAGACGCTATTCTAATTTCCTTTGGAATAGTGGAGGTTGTCCCATGTCGTACCCCCAGCAGCGCTACCTGGCCGAGACCGGCGAGATCAGCGCCACCCTGCGCCCGGCGGACAAGGGCCCCGACCTGTCGATGGCGACCGGCACCCGCGTCCACTACCTGGGCACGGGCGGCTCGACGAACGGCGCCTACGGCCTGTACCGCTGGGAGATGGGCCCGCGCCCCGGCGGCGCGTCCCCGCACTTCCACCGCACCATCACCGAGTCGTTCTACGTGCTGACCGGCACCGTCCAGCTCTACGACGGCGACAAGTGGGCCGACGGGCGCCCCGGCGACTTCCTGCACGTGCCCGAGGGTGGCGTGCACGCCTTCCGCAACGCCTCCGGCGAGCCGGCCTCGATGCTGGTGCTCTTCACGCCGGGCGCGCCGCGCGAGGCGTACTTCGAGGAGCTGGCCGAGATCGCCCACAGCGGCCGCGAGCTCACCCCCGAGGAGTGGACCGAACTCTGGCTGCGCCACGACCAGTACGCGGTCTGATGGCCGATTTCCCCGAGGAACCCGTCTACCGGCACCTGGCCCGCGTCGGCAAGGCGCTGGCCAACCCGGTGCGGCTGCGCCTGCTCGACGTGCTCGACCAGGGCGAGCGCACGGTCGAGGAGCTGGCGCGGGCGGCCGGCGTGCCGCTCAAGAACACCTCGGCCCAGCTCCAGCACCTGCACGCGGCCCACCTGGTGACCAGCCGCCGGGACGGCACGCGGATCCGCTACCGGCTGGCCGACGAGCAGGTCTCGCGCTTCCTGGGCGACCTCCAGCGGTTCGCCCACGACCGGCTGTCCGGCCTGCGCGAGGCGGTGCGGGAGCACCTGGGGGACCTGTCCGGCGTCACGGCCGACGAGCTGGCCGCCCGGCTGGCCGACCCCGGCACGGTGGTCGTCGACGTCCGGCCGGCCGGCGCCTACGCCAAGGGACACGTGCCGGGCGCGATCTCGGTGCCCCTGGACGACCTGGCGGGCCGCCTGGCGGAGCTGCCGGCCGACGCCCGGGTCGTGGCCTACTGCGGCGGGCCGTACTGCGTGCTCTCCCCGCAGGCCGCACGCCTGCTGCGCGAGCGCGGTCTCGACGCCCGCCCGCTGGACGGCGGCCTGGTCGGCTGGCGGCGTGCCGGGCACGAGGTCGTGCGGGAGCGTACTGTGAGCGGGTAATCGCCCACAGTGAGGGAGGTCCGCATGCTCGCCAGAGGAGCCGTCGCGGCCGGCCTGCTCGCGGTCGTGACCGTGGGCGGCGCCGGCCCCGCGCAGGCCCGCTACCGCTACGACTTCCGCAGCCGCGAGGTGGTCATCTGGAGCGAGCCGAAGGGCGGCGCGGCCCAGCTCGGCGTGGGCCGTCCCGGCGACGGCTTCGACTCCGACCGCTCGGAGGAGCACGAGCTGTTCCGCTGCGACGACGCCTTCGACAGCACCCTGTGGCACCACGGCACCGACGCGGCCACGGGCGTCGTCGGGTGGGTGCCGGCCTGCCACCTCGACGACCCCGACTGACCGGCCTGTCACCTCGACGGCCCCGGACCGGCCTGCCACCTCGACGGCCCCGGACCGGCCTGCGACCTCGGCGCCCCCGGCTCACCGGCCGCCGGCGGGGTCAACGCCCGGCGCCCACCGGCTCCTGCGCGCGCTCGCGGCGCGGCTCCGGCTCGTCCTCCTCGTGGCCCTCGACCGACAGGTTCGGCAGCAGCCGGTCCAGCCAGCGCGGGCACCACCAGTTCGCCCGGCCGAGCAGCACCATCGTGGCCGGCACGAGGAAGCCGCGGATGACGGTCGCGTCCACCGCGATGGCCACGGCCAGCCCGACGCCGAACGTCTTGACCATCGCGTCCGGGTAGGCGATGAACGCCACGAACACCGCCACCATGATCAGGGCGGCCGAGGTGATGACCCGGCCGGTCGAGCCGAGGCCCTCGGCCACCGCCCGGCTGTTGTCGCCGTGCCGGGCGTGGGCCTGGCGCACCGCCGTGAGCAGGAACACCTCGTAGTCCATCGACAGGCCGAACAGCACCGCGAACAACATCAGCGGCACGTAGCTCTCGATCGGCACGGAGAAGAACAACGTCTGGAGGTAGGAGGCGTCCATGGGGGCGTCCATGCCGACCAGGCCGCTGCCGAGGCCGATCGAGAACACCAGCGCGAGCGCGCCGAACGCGGCGCCCAGCGACACCAGGTTCATCACGGCGGCCTTGACCGCGACGACGGGCGCGCGGAAGGCGAACAGCAGGAGCAGCGCGCTGAGCAGCACGACCACGCCGATGACCAGCGGGGTGCGCTCGTTCATGCGGTCCCCGGCGTCGGTCAGCCCGGCCACCTTGCCGCCGACGTGCACCTGGACGCCCGGGATCGAGATGGCCCTGACCTCCCTGACCACCTCGGCGGCCTTCGGGTCGCTCGGGGCGTAGTCGCTGATCGTCTGGAGCAGGACCGAGCGGCCGGAGGCGTTCACCTTGGGGTCCGACACGTGGGCGACCCCGTCGACGCGGGCGACCTCGTCGGCGATGCGCTTCACGGTGGCGTCCCCGGCGCCGGAGACCTTCTCCGGCAGCTCGGCGACCACGATGAGCGGGCCGTTGCTGCCGGGGCCGAAGGCCGTGGCCATCAGCTCGTACGCGCGGCGCCCGGCCGAGTCCTTGGCCGCGTACCCCTCGTCCAGGGGCCCCAGCTGCAGCGCGAGCGCGGGCGCGGCCAGCGCGCCGAGCACGAGGACGCTGCCGATCAGCACCCGCCACGGCCGGCGCGCCACCCACGCGCCCAGCCCGGCCCAGCCGGCGCCCCCGCCGCGGGTGGACGACCGCCCGCGCACCAGCGGCACCTTGAGCGCGTTGACGCGGTGGCCGAGCAGCCCGAGCAGGGCGGGCACGAGGGTGACCGAGGTCAGCACGGCGAAGACGACGGAGATGCCGGTCACCCAGCCGAGCGTGCTCAGCAGCGGGAACCCGGCCAGCATCAGCGCGCTCAACGCGATGATCACCGTGCCGCCGGCGAACACGACGGCCCCGCCCGAGCTGGCCACCGTCCGCCGTACGGACTCCACGACCGGCACGCCGTCGGCCAGCAGTTTGCGGTGGCGCGACAGCAGGAACAGCGCGTAGTCGATGCCGACGCCGAGCCCGATCATCGTGGACATGATCCCGGCCTGCTTGGGCATGTCCACGACGTAGCCGAGCAGGCCGATCACGCCGAGCCCGGTCGCAACGCTGACCAGCGCGGCGAAGATCGGCACCATCGCGGCGACCAGCGTCCCGAACGCGAAGACCAGCACGAGCAGCGCGCACACCACGCCGATGATCTCGCTCGGCCCGGTCTTGATCTCCTTGCTCGCCGGGTTGGAGTCGGCGGCGGGCACCACTTCCAGCCCGGCGTCCCTGGCCGGGGCAGCGGCGTCGGACAGGGCCTGGGTGTCCTCGCCCACCTTGTCGGGGTCGTTGCCCTGCATCTTGACGGTGATCACGCCGATCTGCAGGTTCGAGGCGATGCCGCCCATCCGGTAGGGCGTGTCCACCTGGACGACGTGCGGCATCGTGCGCATCGCGGCGACCGCGCGCTCGACGGCCTGCTTGCGCGGTTCGTCGGTGAGCTTCCCGTCCGCGGAGTACAGGAGGAGTTGCACGGTTCCGCCGGTGGCGTAGCCGGGGCCGAAGCCCTCCTTCATCAGGTCGTGCGCGCGCTGCGCGTCGGTGCCCGGGATGGAGGCGTCGTTGCTGACCGGGCTGCCGAGCGCGAGGCTCGCGCCCATCAGGCCCGCGGCCAGGGCCACCCATAAAGCCAGCACGATCCGCCCGTGCCGCGCGCACCAGCCACCCAGCCGACCAAGAAACCGCGTCATCGTCTCGCCCCTGCCCGACGGCCGTCCTGTACGGTCGTACAGGACTACGATAAAACGGAGGACATCCGAAATTCCGGATCCCGTGGGAAATGAGACGATGACCACACCCGACGACACCCGCTCCCGGATCCTGGCGGCCGCGCGCGAGCTGTTCGCCGAGCGCGGCTACGCGGGCACCTCGCTGGCCGACATCGCCGCCGCGGTCGGGCTGACCAAGACCGCCGTCGCCTACCATTTCCACCCCAAGGACCGGCTGGCCTCGGAACTGCTCTCCCCCGCCGCGGCCGAGATGATCACGCTGCTCGACACCGAATACCCGGACCGCAAGGCGTTCGTCGAGGCCCTGGCCGTCTTCGCGGTGCGGCACCGCGCGGTGATCCGCCTGTTCATGGAGGACCTGGCGGCCGACGACAGCCAGCCGCCCGGCTCCGAGCGCGCGGTCGTCGGCACGTTCAGGGACGAGATCTTCGCCAAGCTCGCCGGCGAGAACCCGGGCCCGGAGGCCAGGGTCAGGTGCTGGGCGCTGCTCGGGGCGCTGCAGTGGGGCGTGGTCAAGACCATGGACCTGCCCGAGGACCAGGTCACGGCGGTCATGCTGGAGTCCGCGCTGGCCTTCTGACGACTTCCCCGCCGCTTCCCGCGGCCTCCTCGCCGCTCCCCCTCCGCGTCCGGGCCGCTCCCCCTCCGCGTCCAAGCCGCGTCCGGGCCGCTTCCGGGCGTGCCGGTGGCGGCTACAGGCCGGTCGAGGGGTCAGTGGCGGGGCCGGTCGGGGTCTGCGTGGGCTCCTCGGGGCCGGGGCCGCCGGACTGGCCGGCGACGCCGACCGTGATCACCACCACGTCGCCGGGCGCGGCGCAGGCGCCCGGGGTCAGGCTCTGGCTCAGGACGGTGTCCGCCTTGGCGTCGTCGTCCACGACCTGGGCACGGGACCGTACCGTGAAGCCGGCCGCGACCAGGGCGGCCCGGCCGTCGGCGCGGGGCCGCCCCACCACGGACGGCACCTCGACGCCCTGGCGAGCCACCGTGAGCGCCACCGTCGCGCCGCCCGGCAGCCGCGCGCCGGCCTCCGGCCGCGTCGCGAGGACCTGGCCGTCCGGCTGGTCGGAGCAGGCCCGGGTGACCGTCCCCGCCGCGAGCCCGGCGGCGGTGAGCGCCGCCTCGGCCGCCTTGCGCTGCCGCCCGATCAGGGACGGCACCGGCACCCCCGCCGACACCTCCAGCGCGACCGCGCCGCCCCGGCCCACCACCGTGCCGGCCGCCGGACGGCTGCCCAGCACCCGGCCGATCTCCCGCGGCGAGTCGGTCCTGGTGACCGCGCCGACCGTCAGCCCGGCCTGCTTGAGCGCCTTGACCGCGGCGGCCCGGTCCATGCCGGTCAGCGGCGGAACCGCGACCGTCACCGGCCGCCCGGCTGTCGGCTCACCGGTGGGTCCGCCGGTAGGTCCGCCGGTGGGCTCGACGGTGGGCTCGACGGCGGGCGCGACCGTGGGCACGCGCTGCCGCTCGGCCGGCTTCCCGCCCGGCCGCGAGGAGGAGTGCGCCGAACCCGCCGGGCTCGGCGGCGCCGCCGGCAGCACGGACGCCTGGCCGGAGCGGTGGCCGTTGAGCGCGGGCACGATCACCGTGAGCACGACCGCGGTCACCAGCAGCGCCGCGCACACGGCCACGACCGCCTGCACCCACCCGGCCCCGCGCCCCCGGCGGTCCGTCGCGCCCGTCCCGGCCCGCGTCCTCAGACCGTCCGGCTCGTCCGGCGTCCTCGGGCCTCGCGCTCCCGACTCGTACGGCGCCCTCGGGCCTGGCGGACCCGGCTCGTACGGCGCCCTCGGGCGTCGCGGTCCCGGCTCGACCGGGGCCGTCGGGTCCGGCGGGGTCGTCGGGCCGGTGGAGGTGGGAGGTTCCGGGCCGGCGCCCGTCCGGGAGCGCAGGTGGTAGGCGCCGGCCGCACCGGTGACCTCGGGCTCGGCCAGCGGCACGGGCGGACGTTGCCCGGGGACCAGCGGCACGTCCCCGTACCCCCGGTCCGGCGCGTCCGGCTCGCCCAGCAGCGCGAGCAGCAGTTCCCTGCTGGAGGGCCGGTTCCTGACGTCCTTGTCCAGGCAGGCGGCCACCAGCACCCGCAGCCGCCCGTCCAGCCGGCCCAGCTCGGGCGGCGCGGTCAGGATGCGGTGCAGCACCGGCGCCACCGAGTCCTGCCCGAACGGCGCGCTCGCGTTGGCCGCGAAGCACATCGTCGCGCCCCAGGAGAAGACGTCGGCCGCCCCGGTCACGGCCGAGGCGGTGATCTGCTCGGGAGCCATGTACGCCGGCGTGCCCACGCCCCGGTTCGTCACCGTGGCCGCCGCGTCCAGCGCCCTGGCCAGGCCGAAGTCGATCACCCGTGGACCGTCGGGCCCGAGCAGCACGTTCTGCGGCTTGAAGTCCCGGTGCACGATGCCCGCCCGGTGGATCGCGGCCAGCGCGGTCGCGGTGCCGACCGCCAGCCGCTCCAGCGCGCCGCCGTGCCGCGGCCCGGTCAGCGAGACCTCCCGGTGCAGCGAGGGCCCGTCGACGTACTCGCTCACGATGTACGGCCGGCCCTCGTCAAACCCGGCGTCGATCACCTGGGCCGTGCAGAACCTGGCCACATGCTTGGCCAGCTCCACCTCCCGCAGGAACGCCCCTTGCTCGTCCCCCACGGGCCCGTGCAGCAGCTTGACCGCGTACCTCTCGCCGCCTCGCGAACCGAGGAACACCGCGCCCTGTCCGCCTTCACCCAGCCGCCCGGCGAGCTCGTACTCGCCGAGTCTGTGCGGGTCCCCCGTTCTCAGCGGCTGCGCCGTCGGCATGGGGCGCCTCCCCTCGCCGCCACCCCTTCTTGCTCTCCACTGAAGGCAACGGGCGGCGTTCAGTCAACAGTGTGCACGGCAATCGCCGCCTGACCGTGACACAGCCGGTCAGGAGGAACGGGAGAGCTGGCCCGCGTACATGACGGCGCCGGTGTCGGACCGGGTCACCTTGACCAGGAACCGGTCGGGGTCGTCCGAGGGGACGATGCGGACCGTCCCGGCGTGGCACGCCTGGCCCTTGACCTGGCCGAGGGCGAACACGACGGGGCTCCTGGTGGGGGCGAGCCGGCCGGAACAGTGCAGGTCGGCGCCCCAGCGCATGGTGGATCCGCCGTCGGCGCGCAGGCGCAGCTCGACCGGGAAGACCCGGCCGGCCGTGGGGTGCTCGGCCGATCCCGTCCAGGTGCCGTCGAGGGTGGTGCGCGTCGCGTCCGGTTGCCCGGTGGTGGGGGTGTGCTGGGCCGTCCCCTTCCAGGTGCCGTCCAGGCCGGGGCCCTGGGACGCCCGCAGCCAGAACACGAACCCGGCGACCCCCATCACGACCCCGGCCACCGCCACGACCACCTGCCACCCCCGCCACGTCCTCCGCCCCGCGACGGCGGCCGTCCCTTCGGAGGGAGGGGAGCCCGCGACGGCGGGCGTCCCTTCAAGGGGAGAGGAGCCCGCGACGGCGGCCGTCTCAGGGAGTGAGCCCGCGGGGGCGCGGGTTCCCCGCGGGGAGGGCCAGGGCACTGTGGCGGGCGGCCCTTCCGGGGAGAGGCTTGGCACTGTGGCGGGGGTTCGGTCGGGGGTGGTCGTGGGGGCGGCGGCCTGGGCGCCGGAGGGGAGGACGTCGCCCGTTCCGCCGTCCTGGCCGAGCAGCGCGCGCAACGTCTCCTCGGCGTCCGGACGGTCGCGCGGGTCGTGGGCCAGGCACGCCTCCACGATCTCCCGCAGCCGACCCGACAACCCGCGCAGGTCCGGCTTGCCGTACAGGATCCGGGCCAGGACCTCCTGGTAGGTGTCCGCCATGTACGCGTGCCGCCCCCCGGCCGTGTACGCCACGGTCAGCCCCCACGCCCACATGTCGGCGGGCGGCCCCGCCGGCTCCCCGCTGATGCGCTCGGGCGACAGGTAGGCCGGCGTGCCGATGGGCGACCTGGTCGTGGTGGCGGCGGCGTCCATCAGCCGGGAGACCCCGAAGTCGATCACCCGCGGCCCGTCGAGGCTGAGCAGCACGTTGCCCGGCTTCAGATCGCGGTGGACGACCCCCGCCCGGTGGATCGCCCCCAGGGCGGTGGCGGTGCCGATGGCCAGCCGGTCGAGCGAGCCGCCGCGCCGCGGCCCGCCGGCCGTCACGTGCTCGCCCAGCGAGGGCCCTTCGACGTATTCGCTGACCAGGTAGGGCCGGTCGCCGTCGAGGTCGGCGTCGAGGAGCTGGGCGGTGCAGAAGGCCGCGACCCGGCGCACCGCCTCCACCTCGCCGAGGAACCTGCGCCGTACGTCGGCGTCCTTGGACACGCTCGCGTGCAGCAGCTTGATCGCGACCTGCGCCCCGGCCGCCGAGTGACCGAGGAAGACGACGCCCTGGCCGCCCTGCCCGAGCCTGCGCGAGAGCCGGTACTCCCCCAGCCGCCGGGGATCATCAGCACGGAGCTCGGACATAGGGCGTCATTATGGCATCGCCTGTAGCAGCGCGGCGTAGCCGTCGAGGGCGCGCAGCACGACGTCCGCCGGGCCGCTCGGCAGGGTGGCCACGGCCTCCTCGATGCCGAGCCCGGCGAAGTAGTCCAGCTTCTCCCTGGTGGGCAGCGTCCCGAACGGGATCACCCGGGCCATCGGCCGCCCGGCCTTCTCGCACGCCTCGCGCAGGGCGGGCAGCGCGTCCTTGATGCCCTTGCCGCCGATGGGCATCCAGCCGTCGCCGTACTCGGCGATGTGGGCGAACAGCTTCGGCCCGGCGGCCCCGCCGAGGTAGACGGGCAGGTCGTGCGCGGGCTTGGGCCACGACCAGGACGGTTCGAGCCCTTCGACGGCGGCCACCTCGTCCCGCCAGAAGGCCCGCATGGCCAGCACGTTGCGCCGGGCGACCTCGCGCCGCCGCCCGTACGGCACGCCGTGGTTCTCGATCTCCTCGACGTTCCAGCCGAACCCGACGCCGACCACCACGCGCCCGCCGGACAGGTGGTCGAGCGTGGCCAGCGCCTTGGCGGTCACGATCGGGTCGCGCTGGGCGGCGAGCAGGATGCCGGTGCCGACGCGCAGCCGCCGGGTCGCGGCGGCGGCGAAGGAGAGCGCGACCAGCGGGTCCAGCGTGCGCTTGTACTCCTCGGGCAGCTCGGCCTGGCCGCCGGCGGGCGGCGTGCGGCGGCTGACCGGGATGTGGGTGTGCTCGGGCAGGTAGAGCGAGTCGAACCCGCGTTCCTCGGCCGCGGCCGCGAGGTCCTGGACCGGCATGGCCAGATCCGTGGCGAACATCGTGACACCCAGCCTCATACGGCCTCCTCATATCAACCAAGCGATTGCTCGGCTAAGATTTCCAGGGTAGCTTGCAAGGCGACGTCCGCGGAAAGAGGTTCCCGGTGAAGTTCTCTATCTTCCTGAATCCGCAGATTCCAGGCTCTGGATACGCGGCCGAGGAGAACGCCAAGGCACGGCGTCCCATCGGACGCGACACCGAGTCGTATCAGCGGCTGCTGCACGAGGTGCGGGAGATAGCCGTCCACGCCGACCAGATCGGGTTCGACGCGCTGATGATGACCGAGCACCACTTCCACTCCGAGGGGATGGAGTTCTCGGTCAATCCGCTGATGTTCCTCACCGACCTCGCCGCGCGGACCGAGCGCATCCTGCTCGCCCCGCTCGGCATGGTGCTGCCCGCCTGGGACCCCATCAGGGCCGCCGAGGACGTGGCGCTGCTCGACCAGTTCAGCAAGGGCCGCCTGCGGCTCGGCGTGGCCCGCGGCTACCAGAACCGCTGGATGAACGTCCTCGGCCAGCGCTGGCAGGCCGCCGCCGCCCGCTCCGACGGCTCGGCCTCGGACACGCGGAACTTCGACGTCTTCGGCGAGGTGCTGAAGATCATGAAGATGGCCTGGACGCAGGAGACCCTCCGCTACAAGTCCGACGTGCTGGACTACGAGGTGCCGTACCCCTTTGACGGTATCGAGGGCTGGCCCGCGATGGAATGGACCAAGACGTTCGGGGCGCCCGGCGAGGTCTCCGACGACGGGAAGATCCAGGCCGTCTCGGTCTGCCCCCGGCCGTACCAGAACCCGCATCCGGAGCTGTGGCAGCCGTTCACGATCTCCGACCGGTCGGTGATCAGGGCGGCGCAGGAGGACATCCTGCCGTGGATGTTCACCCCCAACCCCGACGACCACGCCGCCAAGGCCAAGCTCTACCAGGAGGAGTCGGCCCGGCAGGGCCGCCACTACAAGCTGGGCGAGCACACCGGCATCCTGAAGATCGTCGGCATCGCGGACACCACAGAGGAGGCGATCAACACCTTCGGCCGCAGCATCCCCAAGGACTTCGCCGCCTTCTTCGGCCCCTTCGGCTACCTGGAGGTGCTACGCAAGAAGGAGGACGAGAAGCACAAGCCGATCTCCCCCGAGAAGGGCGACGCCAAGCGGATGAACGACGTGGAGATGGCGCTGTTCGGCACGCCGGACGACGTCAAGCGCGGCATCCAGCGCATGCTCGACCGCATGCCGGACCTGGAGTGGTTCGGCCTGTACATGCAGGGGCAGCAGGGCGTGCTCCCGCTGGACACGGTCAAGCGGAACCTGGAGATGTTCGCCACCAAGGTCGCGCCGGAGTTCCGATGAAGATGTGGCTGGGGGCCTCGTTCGTCCCGACCGACCAGTTCGTGGAGCTGGCGCGGGCGGCCGAGCGCTGCGGCTTCGACACCTTCACGCTGTCGGACCACCTGTTCTACGCCGACTTCGCCTCGCGGTACCCGTACTCGCGGTCGGGCGCGCCCCGCTGGGACGCCGCGACGCACTGGCCCGACGTGTGGGTGACGATCGGCGCGATGGCCACGGCCACCACGACGCTGCGCTTCTCGCCGAACGTCTACATCGCCCCGGCCCGCGACCTGTTCACCGTGGCCAAGCTCGTCTCCACGGCGGCGGTGCTGTCGCGGGAACGGGTGACGTTCGGGGTCGGGGTGGGGTGGTGCGAGGAGGAGTTCGCCGGCACCGGCCAGGACTTCCACACCCGGGGCCGCCGCCTCGACCGGATGCTGCCCACGCTGCGCGCCCTGTGGTCCGGCGAGACCGTCGAGCTGGACGGTCTGCCGCCGCTGTCGATCTCCCCCACGCCCGCCGGGCCCGTGCCCGTCTACGTGGGCGGCGACAGCGAGGCGGCGCTGCGCCGGGCCGCCCGCTTCGGCGACGGCTGGCTGGGCAACCGCATCTACACCGAGGAGCAGCTCGACCCGGTGCTCGACACCCTCCGCCGGCACCTCGACGAGAACGGCAGGACGGGCCCGTTCGACATCGTCGCCCCGCTGGCCGTGCTGCCGGACGCCGAGACCTACCGCCGCTTCGCCGCCAAGGGCGTGACCGCCACCATGGCCGCCCCCTGGTGGCTGGCCACCCCCGAGGAGAAGGCCCGGTACGGCGCGGACAGCCTCGACCTGAAGATCGCCACGATGGAGCGCTTCGCCGAGGAGGTCATCGCCAAACTCTGACCCCGAAGCCCCGGCCCCCCAGAAACCAGGGCCCCGGAACCCCCGGAGCCTCAGAACCTCCGACGATCCTGGCCGGGAGCGCGGCACGCGCGCGTCCCGGTCACGATCGCCCTTCCGCCAGGTTGGCCATGATCCGCCGCAGCATGCCCGTGACCTGCTCGATCTCCTCCCCGGAGAAGCCCGAGAAGACCTGGCGGCTGACCCCGCCGAAGATCGGCGGCAGGCGCGGCACCAGCGCGTGCCCCTCGTCCGTCAGCTCGATGACGACCGACCGCCGGTCCTCGGGCCGCCGCACCCGCCGCAGCAGCCCCTTGGCCTCCAGCCGGTCCAGCAGCCGGGTCATCCCCGCCGTGTCCGTGCCGAGCCGGCCCTTCAGCACGCCGGGCGTGCTGCGCCCGCCCGCCGCGTGCAGCAGCAGCGCCGCCTGCTGCGCGGTGAGCCCGAGCGGCGCCAGGCGGCGCTCGGTCTCGGTGTTGAGCTCCCGCCCCACCTGCACGAGCAGCGACCCGCCGCCCAGCACCAGTTCGAACGGCGGCGGCACACGATCGTCGGTCACGCGACCAGAATAGCTGGCGCAAGCATTTACTGTCGCGACAGCTATCGTCTATCGTCAGGCCCATGGACACTTCTGCCCACATCATCGTCGCAGGAGGCGGCATCGGCGGCTTATCCCTGGCCCAGGGCCTGCGCAAGGCGGGTCTCCAGGCCACCGTCCTGGAGCGCGACCCCTCGGCCGGCCACCGCCCCCAGGGTTACCGCATCAGCCTCAAGGAGACCGGCGCCGCGGCGCTGCGCGCGTGCCTGCCCCCCGATCTGTACGACCTGGCCGTGGCCACCTCCATCCGCCCCGCCACCCGCATGACCTTCATGGACACCCGGCTGGTCCCCAAGTTCTCCAAGGACGTCCCGCCCCAGCTCCCCGGCGTGGACGGCTTCGGCGTCAACCGGCTCACCCTGCGCGAGATCCTGCTGTCCGGCCTCGACGTGCGCTTCGGCACCGAGTTCAGCCGGTACGAGCCGCTGCCCGGCGGCCGCGTCCGCGCCCACCTCGCCGACGGCTCCGCCCTGGACGGCGACCTGCTCGCCGGCGCGGACGGCGTCGGCTCCCGCGTCCGCGCCCAGCTCCTCCCCGACGCCGTCGTGGACCGGCTCGACTGGGCCCTGTACGGCAGGACCGTCCTGACCCCCGACCTGCTGGCCGCCACGCCTCCCGACCTGGTCGACACCTTCAACCGGGTCACCGCGCCCGACCACACCGCGATCTCGGTCGCCACCTGCCGCCCCTGCGAGCCGGTGGCCGAGGCCGCCGCCCGGCACGCCCCCGGCCTGCGGCTGACCGACGTCCCCGGCTACTTCTCCTGGACGCTGACCGCCCCCGGCCCCCGTCCTGACGACACCTCCCCCGCCGCCCTGCACCGGCTCGCGCTCGCCATGGTCGCCGGCTGGCACGAGGGCGTGCGCCGGATCGTCGAGCGGGCCGGCCCCGAGGCGACGTTCCTGGTGCACACCCACTCGGCACGGCGCGTGCGCCCCTGGGACGAGCCCGCGGTGACCCTGCTCGGCGACGCCGTGCACAGCATGAGCCCGGGGCGCGGCGAAGGCGCTAACGTCGCGCTGCGCGACGCCCACACCCTGAGCGCGGGTCTGGCCGCGGCCGTCGCCGCGGGCCGCCCGCTCGCCGAGGCGAAGACGGCCTACGAGCACGCCATGCTCGACTACGCGTTCACCGCCGTCGAAGCCTCGTTGCAGCAGCCGTTCGCCCCTTTCGCCCGTCCTGTCCGACCACCGGCGCGTTGAACCGGCCGGAGTTACGGATGGGGGCCAGGGGGACGATAGCCTCGTCCCGTGCTGGAAAAGATCGCAGCCACCCGATATGTGACCCCGCTGCGGGAGGGCGGGTCGCTGCCGGGCGTCGTCGAGGCCGACGACCTCGGCACGTACGTGGTGAAGTTCCGCGAGGCGGGGCAGGGCCGGCGGGTGCTCGTCGCGGAGATCATCGCCGCCGAGCTGGGCCGCCGGCTGGGGCTGCGCACTCCCGAGCTCAAGCTCATCGACCTCGACCCGCAGCTCGGCGTCCGCGAGCCCGACGAGGAGGTCCAGGACCTCCTCAAGGCCAGCACCGGCCTCAACCTGGCGGTCGACTTCCTGCCCGGCGCGCTCGGGTTCGACCCGCTCGGCTGGATCCCCGACCCGGTGTTCGCCTCCAGGGTCGTCTGGTTCGACGGCCTGATCCACAACATCGACCGGAGCTGGCGCAACCCCAACCTGCTGGTCTGGCACCGCGACACCTGGCTCATCGACCACGGCGCGGCCCTGTGGTTCCACCACAACTGGCGCACGGCCGACCCGCAGCGCGCCTTCGACACCGGCGACCACGTGCTCGCCCCGTTCGCGCCCGACGTGCCCGCCGCCGGCGACGACCTGGCCGGCCGCATCACCCGGGAGCTGCTCGACGAGGTGACGGCCCTGGTGCCCGACGAATGGCTCGACGGCGAGCCGGGCTTCGACTCCGCCCAGGCCGTGCGGGACGCCTACACCGACCATCTGCTGAGCCGGGCGCACGGGCCGCGCGAGTGGCTGCTGCGCGGCCCCGACAAGGAACGCAGGGCGTCCGGGCCCGGCTCGGTCGGCGAGTTCTGGCGGGGAGGCAGCCGGTGACCAGAGACGTCTACGAGTACGCGGTGATCCGCGTCATGCCGAAGATCGAGCGCGGCGAGCTGATCAACGCCGGCGTGCTGCTCTACTGCCAGCCGCGCGACTACCTGTGCGCGCGCGTGCACCTCGACCCGGCCCGTCTGCGCGCCCTCGACCCCGGCGCCGACCTCGACGGCGTGCGCCACGCGCTCAGCGCCTACGAGCGGGCCTGCGGCGACCGTCCCGGCCCCCTCGCGGGAGAGCCGCTGGGCGGCCGGTTCCGCTGGCTGACCGCGCCGCGCAGCACGATCGTCCAGACCGGGCCGGTGCACGCGGGCCTCACCGCCGACCCCGGCACCGAGCTGTCCCGCCTCTTCGACAAGCTGGTCCGCCTCTAGCCGCACACCCTCAGAACAACACCGACATGAAGGTGTCCACCTCGCGGAACCCCACCTTGCGGTAGACGGCCCGCGCCGAGTGGTTGAAGTCGTTGACGTAGAGCGACACGACGGGGGCGAAGCAGCTCATCGCCGCCTCCACGACCGCCGCCATGCCCGCCACCGCGTGGCCCTTGCCGCGCTGGTCGGGGGCCACCCACACGCCCTGGATCTGGCAGGCGTGCGGCGTGACCGCGCCCACCTCCGCCTTGAACACCACCCGGCCGTCGTCGATGCGCGCGTAGGAGCGGCCGATGCGGATCAGCTCGGCGACCCGGGTGCGGTAGAGCGCGCCGCCGTCGCCGAGGTTGGGCGAGACGCCCACCTCCTCGGTGAACATCGCCACGCACGCCGGCAGCACGATGTCGAACTCCTCGGGCCGCACCCGGCGCACCAGCGGATCGGCGGGCACGGGAGCCTTGCTGGAGGTCGCCATCACCGGCTGCGCCCACCGGATGGCCCGCGCCCTGCCCCAGTGCGGCTCCAGCCGCTCCCACAGCAGGGACACCGCCTCGACGGGGCCCACGATGGACGAACACCTGCGCCCCTGCTTGCGGGCACGGTCGGCGAACGCGTGCACGGCCTCGGGACCGGCGTTGACCGGCACCATGTTCGCGCCGGCGTAACAGAGCGACACGAGCCCGCCGCGCGGCCCGAATCCCCACATCTGCCCACCGAGCCGTGCCGGATTGAGTCCGACGGCCCGCACCCGGGAGGAGACGAAGACGTTGGCGACCGGATCGCAGTCAAGCAGGGCGAGAACCTCGTCCCGGTCGCTGTCGTCGAGCACGCGCGACGCCGATGTACGCAGCATCACATGGTCAGACTACGCGAACGTACCCCGAATAGCTCACCGGGACAGCACGTCGGTGAGCCGATCGTGACCCTGCGCGTCTCGGGCGGCCATGTGGGCGGCCAGGTGGGCGGCCGGAGCCGGGTCCGGCAGGGCCGCGCAGGACACCGTCCGGGCCGGCAGCGTGCCGTCGGCCAGGTACGCCGCGAGGTGGCCGTCCACGCACCGGTTGCCGGCCAGCGACACGCCGTGGTTGCCGCCCTCGTCGATCACCATGCCGCTGCGCGGGAACCGCCGGTGCATGGCCAGCGCCCCCCGGTACGGCGTCGCGGCGTCGTCGCGCGACTGCAGGAACAACACCGGCGGCAGCTTCGGCGAGCCGTGCACGGCGACGGGCGTGCCGCCCTTGACCGGCCAGAACGCGCACGGCGCGTTGAACCAGGCGTTCGGCCAGGTCAGGAACGGCGCCCTGCGGTGCAGCCGGGCCATGTCGGTGCGCCACTTGGCCCAGTCGCGCGGCCACGCGGCGTCGCGGCACTGGACGCCGAGGTAGACGGCGTAGCCGTTCTCGTCGTCGGCGTCGTTCTTGCCGCGCCGGTTGTACGCCTCCACCAGCGGCTGCACGTCGCCCTTGCGCACGTAGGCGGACCAGGCGCGGGCGAACTCCGGCCACACCCGGTCGGTGTACCCGCCGAGGGTGAAGGTGTCGTCCAGCTCGCTCGGGCCGACCACGCCGCCGGCCGGGCGGGTGCGCAGCCGGTCGCGCATCGCGTAGTAGGCGAACGAGGTCTGCTTCAGCGTGCCGCCCAGCCGGTAGACGTCGTTGTGCCGGGCCGTCCAGGCGAGGAAGGCGCGGTGGCGGCGCTCGAAGGCGACGTCCTGGCCCAGGTTCGACCGGTACCAGACACCCTCGGGGTTGACCGTGCTGTCCATGACCAGCCGCCTGACCCGCTGCGGGAACAGGGTCGCGTAGACGGCCCCGAGGTAGGTGCCGTACGAGTAGCCCAGGTAGCTGATCTTCTCCTCGCCCAGCGCCGCCCTGATCGTGTCCATGTCCCTGGCCGAGTTCTCGGTCGTCAGGTGCGGCAACATCCAGGCCCAGAGGTCGCCGCAACGGGTGGCGTACTCGTCGGCCCTGGCCAGCAGCTTGCTCTCGTCACCCGCCGTGCGCGGCACCGCGTCGGGGCGCGGCGCCCGGTAGTAGGCGTCGGGGTCAACGCAGTGGAGCGACGGCTCGCTGCCGCCGACGCCGCGCGGGTCGAACCCGACGACGTCGTAGCGCTCGCCCAGCCGGTTCGGCAGCCCGTTCGAGACGAACTCGGTCAGGTCACGCCCCGAGGCCCCCGGGCCGCCCGGGTTGATCAGCAGGGTGCCGAGGTGGTTGCCGTCCCTGGACACCTTGGCCTTGATGCGGTTGATCGCCAGTTTGATCGACTGGCCCCAGGGGTCGCGGTAGTCGAGCGGCACGCGTACGGTGGCGCACTCCAGGTCGGCCCGGACCGTCTTGCCCTCCTTCGCCGGGCACGGCCCCCAGACCACCTGTTGCGCCCCCCAGGCCGCGCCCCTGCCGGCCGACGCCACACCGTCCGCGCTGACAACCCCGGCGACCAGCACCGCGATGCCGATGGCAACACTGAATACGCGCTTCACCCAGCCCCTCCCCCTCGTCATGGCCCTGTGATGCTCCCGCGGGCGGGCGGGTCATGACGCTGGGTATGGGGAAAGGCTTGCCAGTTTGTAATGGGGCCATTGCACCGGGTCACCGGCCCCCGGGGGCGCTCAGCCCACGGTCACCTGGGGCCCGGACACGTCGTCGTCGTCGAGGTCGACCTCGACGCCCATCTCGTCGGCCAGCCGCAGGGCCTCCTCGATCAGGGTCTCGACGATCTGCGACTCGGGCACGGTCTTGATGACCTCGCCCTTGACGAAGATCTGGCCCTTGCCGTTGCCGGAGGCGACGCCGAGGTCGGCCTCGCGCGCCTCGC
This sequence comes from Nonomuraea sp. NPDC049637, assembly GCF_040675235.1. NCBI lineage: Bacteria > Bacillati > Actinomycetota > Actinomycetes > Streptosporangiales > Streptosporangiaceae > Nonomuraea > Nonomuraea sp. NPDC049637. Next base: position 13,547 of record NZ_JBFAOM010000011.1, on the reverse strand, counting down.
CGGGGCCGTTGACGACGCAGCCCATGACGGCCACCCGCAGCGGGACCTTGAGCCCCTCAAGGCCCGCCTGGACCTGCTCGGCCAGCGTGTAGACGTCGACCTGGGCCCGGCCGCACGACGGGCAGGAGACGATCTCCAGCCCCCGCTCGCGCAGCCCCAGCGACTCCAGGATCTGGGCGCCGACCTTGACCTCCTCGACGGGCGGCGCGGACAGCGAGACGCGGATGGTGTCGCCGATGCCCTCGGCCAGCAGCGCGCCGAACGCCACGGCCGACTTGATCGTGCCCTGGAAGGCGGGCCCGGCCTCGGTGACGCCGAGGTGGAGCGGGTAGTCGCACTTGGCGGCGAGCAGCCGGTAGGCGTTGATCATGACGACCGGGTCGTTGTGCTTGACCGAGATCTTGATGTCCCTGAAGCCGTGCTCCTCGAACAGCGAGCACTCCCACAGGGCGGACTCGACCAGCGCCTCGGGCGTGGCCTTGCCGTACTTCTGGAGCAGGCGGGGGTCGAGCGACCCGGCGTTGACGCCGATCCTGATCGGCACGCCGTGGTCGGCGGCCGCCCTGGCGATCTCGCCCACCTTGTCGTCGAACTTCTTGATGTTCCCCGGGTTGACGCGGACCGCCGCGCAGCCCGCCTCGATGGCCGCGAACACGTACTTCGGCTGGAAGTGGATGTCGGCGATGACCGGGATCTGGGACTTCTTCGCGATGATCGGCAGCGCGTCCGCGTCGTCCTGCGACGGGACGGCCACCCGCACGATCTGGCAGCCGGACGCCGTCAGCTCGGCGATCTGCTGCAACGTGGCGTTGACGTCGGCGGTGACCGTCGTCGTCATCGACTGGACGGAGACGGGCGCGTCGCCGCCCACGGGAACGCTGCCGACCATGATCTGGCGGGAGTGCCGGCGTTCGGCGAGCGGCTTGGGGCGGACCGTCGGGATGCCAAGTGCTACAGAAGACATTTCTACCCTTAGGTGTGACGACGCTACCCAGTCTAGGTAGCTAGAAGGACTGCCCGGCTGTGAGTTCGGCCGCACGCGCCCGGGCCCAGGCGTCGGCGGCCAGCACCTCCTCCACGCTGGAGGCCGGGGTGACGCGGTGTTCCTCGACGACCTTGGCGACCGTGTCGACGATCGCGGGGAAACGCAGCCCGCCCCTGGTGAACGCCTCGACGCAGACCTCGTTGGCGGCGTTGTAGACGGCGGGCGCGGTGCCGCCCTCCGCGCCGACGTGCCTGGCCAGCGCGACCGCCGGGAAGGCGGCGTCGTCGAGCGGCTCGAAGGTCCAGGTGTGGGCCCTGGTCCAGTCGACGGGCCGGGCGGCGCCGGGCACGCGGGCCGGGTGGGCCAGCGCGAGCGCGATCGGCAGGCGCATGTCGGGCGGGCTGGCCTGGGCGATGGTGGAGCCGTCGACGTACTCGACCATGGAGTGGATCACCGACTGCGGGTGGACGACGACCTCGATGCGGTCGAAGCCGATGTCGAACAGCAGGTGGGCCTCGATGACCTCCAGCCCCTTGTTGACCAGGGTGGCGGAGTTGATGGTGATGACCGGGCCCATGGACCAGGTGGGGTGGGCCAGCGCCATCTCGGGGGTGACGTCGGCCATCTCCTCGCGCTTCATGCCCCTGAACGGGCCGCCGCTGGCGGTGATGACGAGCTGCCTGACGGCGGCGGGGTCGTGGCCGCCCGGCCCGGACGCCCACAGGCACTGCTGCACCGCCGAGTGCTCGGAGTCGACCGGGAGGATCTGCCCCGGCGCGGCCAGCCGCTTGACCAGCGGCCCGCCGATGATCAGGGACTCCTTGTTGGCCAGCGCGAGCGTGCGGCCGGCCTCCAGCGCGACCAGCGTGGACGTCAGGCCCAGCGCGCCGGTGATGCCGTTGAGCACGGTGTCGCACCGCCAGCCCGCGACCTCGGCGACGCCCTCGTGGCCGCCCAGCACGACGGGGGACGCCCCGCGCGCGGCCAGCGCCTCCTTCAGCGCCGGGACGGCGGCGGCGTCGGCCACCGCCACGACCTCCACGCCGAACCGGGCCGCCTGCGCGGCCAGCTCCTCGACCCTGCCGCCCCCGGCCGCGAGGCCGACGACCTCGAACCCGGTGGGATCGGCGGCGATGACGTCGAGGGCCTGGGTGCCGATCGAGCCGGTGGAGCCGAGCACGACGACGGAGCGGAGGGTCTCTGCATGCACGTGTCCATTGTCGCCGCTGCCGGACGCGGACGGGCACGTGAGGGCCCTACGGCCGCGATCCCGACTCCTGAGTGACGGGCGATAACCCAGGCCATTTATGTCCAAATATCGCTATATCGGGATGCGCATTTCTTGAGAAATCCTGATTATTGTGCGGCTACCTTCCAAGCCCCAGCTCCGGTTTCGGGAGGTTACGTAATGCCCCGCAGATTTGCCCTGCTCTCCATCCTCACCCTCGCCGCCGGGAGCATCGCCCTGCTCCCCGGCACCGCGGCCCAGGCCGGCGCGGCACCCCGTCCCGCCCAGCACGCCGCCGCGGACTCGACGTCCGAGCAACGGCAGGTCACGCGGTACTGGACCGAGGCGCGCATGGAGAGCGCGCAGCCGCTCGACCTGCCCGCGCCCAAGGACGGCGGGAAGGCGGCCCGCGGCGCGGCGGCCGGGCCCGGCGAGCCAGGCGGCGGCACCCCCTGGCAGGCGCCGCCCACCGGCGGCCGGGGCGACGGTCGGCAGCTCCGGTCGGCGAACAGCTCCGGCGCCCCCTGGAGCGGCGGCGGCGCCGTCGTGAAGACCACCGGCCGCGTCTTCTTCACCTACCAGGGACGCAGCGCCTCGTGCTCGGGCTCGGCGGTGACCAGCGCGAACAAGAGCGTGGTGCTGACCGCCGGCCACTGCGTCAAGCTCGGCGGCGCCTTCCACACCAACTGGGTGTTCGTGCCCGGCTACGCCGCCGGCCAGCGCCCCTTCGGCACCTGGCCGGCCGCCAGACTGCTGACCACCCCCCAGTGGAACGCCAGTGAGGACGTCAACTTCGACGTGGCCGCCGCCGTGGTGGCCCAGGTGGACGGCAAGAGCCTGGTGGACGTCGTCGGCGGCCAGGGTGTGGCCTTCAACCAGCCGCGGGGCCGGCAGATGTACTCCTTCGGCTACCCGGCCGCGGCCCCCTACGACGGCTCGAAGCTCATCTACTGCAGCGGCCGCGCGTTCGACGACTTCCTGCTTTCCGACGACCTCGGCCTGACCTGCGACATGACCGGCGGCGCGAGCGGCGGCCCGTGGATGCTGAATTTCGACGAGTCGACCGGTCTCGGCACGCAGAACTCGGTCAACAGCTTCAAATACAACTTCGCCCCCAACTGGATGTTCGGCCCGTATTTCGGAAACGAAGCGCAGGCGGTGTACCAGGCAGCGCAAACCTCCGGCGCACTCTGATCAATTTACGGAAAGTAGCCACAAGAACACACGACGTGGTGCACACTCGGGGGCCATGACCCTGAGCACCTCCCTGCTTGCGGCCGCCCCGCTGATCGTGGGGCTGACGGGACCGGCGATCCTCGGCGCGGTCCCGGGCCAGCACCAGGTCGATCGTCCCGCCGTCGAGCACGCCGTCGAGCACGCCGCGGCCCGGCAGAGCATGGTGGTCGAGCACGAGGCCGCGCGCAGCGACGCCGAGCAGCGGCGAGTGCTCGGCTACTGGACCCCGCAACGCATGGCGGCGGCCCTGCCCATCGGTCTGCTCGACTCCGTGACCGACGGCGACGGCCTGCTCAGCGGCCTGACCGGCCGCGGCGGGGTGCAGGCGAAGCCCGGCGTGTCCGGCGGCCGTACCGAGATCAACGTCGGCCGCCGGCACCAGGCGTCGTCCAGGCCGCAGGCCAGCACGATCGGCGCGCGCTGGAGCACCGGCGGAGCCGTGACCAGGACCACCGGGCGGGTGTTCCTGACCCTGGCGGGCGCCGACTTCGTCTGCTCGGCCAGCACGGTCACCAGCGCCAGCAGAGACCTCGTCGTCACCGCCGGCCACTGCGTCAAGGACGGCGCCGGCGAATGGGCCCAGAACTGGACGTTCGTCCCCGGCTACGGCAGGGGCGGCGAGCAGCCCTACGGCCAGTACGCGGCCCGCCGCATGTTCGTCTCCGCCCCCTGGTCGCGCTCCGGCGACGACAATCACGACGTCGGCATGGTCGCCCTTGCCACCTCGGGCGGGCGGCACGTCGCCGACGTGGTGGGCACCCAGGACATCGCCTTCAACACCCGGCGCGGCGGCCAGACCTACGGCTTCGGCTACCCGGCCGACCCGCCCTACGACGGCGACCAGCTCGTCTACTGCGCCGGACGGCTGCGCGACGACCCCTACAAGCAGACGCGCGACCAGGGGCTCGGCTGCGCCATGACCGCCGGGTCGAGCGGCGGCCCCTGGCTGTCCGGCTTCGACCCGATGACCGGCCGCGGCACGGTCACCTCGCTGAGCAGCTTCAAGTACAGCGACGACCAGCACACCATGTACGGCCCGTACTTCGGCCAGGCCGCCAAGGCGGTCTACGCCACGGCCGAACGCGCCTGAAACCCACCGCCGGACGCGCCTGAGAACGGCGCCGGACGCACGACCGCCCCGCGCCGGGGAGCCGCGGGGCGGGGCGGGGTGGCGCGGGGCGGGGAGCTACAGCGACAGGCCGGTGAGCACCATGACCTTCTCGTAGGTCAGGTCCTCCATGGCCGAGTGCAGGCCCTCGCGGCCGATGCCGGAGTCCTTCACGCCGCCGTACGGCATCTGGTCGGCCCGGTACGACGGCACGTCGCCGATGATCACACCGCCGACCTCCAGCTCGCGGTTGGCCTTGAAGGCGGCGTCCAGGGAGCGGGTGAAGACGCCGGCCTGGAGGCCGTACTTGGAGTCGTTCACCATGGCGTACGCCTCGTCGATCGACGCGGCCGGCTGGAGGATCATGACCGGCCCGAAGACCTCCTCGCAGGCCACCTTGGCGTCGTGCGGGACGTCGGCCAGCACGGTCGGCGCGACCGTGGCGCCCTCGCGGGTGCCGCCGGCCAGGACGCGGGCGCCGGCGGCGACCGCCTCGCGCACCCACTGCTCCACACGCTCGGCGGCGGCCTCCGACACCAGCGGCCCGACCTGGGTCTTCTCGTCGGCCGGGTCACCCGTGACGAGCCCGCCGACGGCCGGCAGCAGACGCTCGACGAACGCGTCGTAGACCGGCTGCTCGACGATCACCCGCTGGACGGCGATGCAGCTCTGACCGGCCTGGTAGTTGGAGAACAGGGCGATGCGCTGCGCGGCCCAGTCCAGGTCGGCGTCGGCCAGCACGACGGCCGCGGCGTTGCCGCCCAGCTCCAGGGTCACGTGCTTGCGCGGCACCTGGTCGGCGATGGCGTAGCCGACGGGCGCGGAGCCGGTGAAGGAGACCACGGGCAGGCGGGGGTCGTCGACGAGGGCGGCGGCGCGCTCGTTCTGCACGGGCAGCACCGAGAACATGCCCGCGGGCAGGTCGGTCTCGGCCAGGATCTCACCGAGGACCAGCGAGGACAGCGGCGTGGCGGGGGCAGGCTTGACGATGATCGGGGCGCCGACGGCGATGGCGGGCGCGACCTTGTGGGCGACCAGGTTCAGCGGGAAGTTGAACGGGGTGATCGCCAGCACCGGCCCCTTGGGCACGCGGGAGACGTAGGCGAGACGGCCCGCGGCGGCCGGCTCGGTGTCGAGCCGCTGCACCTGGCCGGACCAGCGGCGGGCCTCCTCGGCGGCGAAGCGGAACGTGGAGATGGCGCGGTTGACCTCGCCGCGCGCCCAGAAGATCGGCTTGCCGTTCTCGGCGGTGATCAGGTGGGCGATCTCGTCGGCCCGCTCGGCCAGCCTGCGCGAGACGTGGGCCAGGGCCTCGGCACGTACGTGCACGGGCAGCGCGGCGGCCTCGCGCGAGACCGCGTGGGCGGCCGCGACGGCCTCCTCGACCTGAGCATCGGTCGGTACGGAGTACCGGCCGACCTCACGACCGTCATGGGGGTTGGTCACGGTGAGATCGGTTTCGCCGGTGGCGGGCCGGCCGGCAAGCCAGAAGGTACGCACGTCCATACCCACGACGTTATGCCAAGCGGGAGGCCGGGGATTTACACCACGGTGCACAAGACTCCCATGAGCGCTCACCGTTAAGTACAAGCCCTGGTGTATACCCATGATGTAACAGAAGTAGACCCAATTCGGGATGTTTACCATGCGGAGTGGTTTGAGCGATCTCCGCCATGGCTAAGTCATCGGGTGCGGGTCTCCAGCGCGGTGGGCCCCCGATCAGAAAGGCGTGGGCCCCGTGACCGAGCAACGCCAGGTCACAAGGACACTGAGCTCCTTGGTCGCTGGGGAGGTCGCATGACCTCGGCCCCGCTGGGCCTGCAGGGCGCCTACCTGCTGGGCGAGCGCGCCACCCAGGACGAACTCCGGTCCCGCCTGCTCGACGTGGCGGTGAACCTGCTGCAGAGCGAGGGTCCCGACAGTCTGACCATGCGCAGGATCGCGGCCGAGGCCGGCTGCACGACGACCGTCATCTACACGATGTTCGGCAACCGGGAGGGCCTGGCCGAGGCGCTGTATCTGGAGGGTTTCGAGCGTTTTCGCCGCTTTCTCGAAGCGGTCCCGCAGCGGCGCAACCCGCTGGAGTACCTGACCGCGCTCGGCCCCGCCTACCGGCAGGCGTGCCTGTCCGAGCCCGGCTACTACAACCTGATGTTCGAACGGGCCATCCCCGGTTTCGAGCCCAGCGAGCGAGCCAGGACGCTCGCCCGCGCGGCGCTGAACATCCTCGACCGGGTGATCGCCGACTGCATCTCCGCCGGCTACCTGACGCCGACCCAGCCACGCAAGATCGCCGACGCGCTCTGGGCCGCCGCGCAGGGCGCGATCAGCCTGGAACGGGCCGGCCACCTGCGGGACGACCGCACGTACGAGGCGGTCACCCTGGCCACGATCTGCTGCTACCTGGTGGACAAGGACAGCCTGCCGTCGGCCCCCGGCCGCTGAAGCACCTGTAGGCGGCGGCGCGTTCAGCGGCGGGCCGCCTCCAGGGCGAGCCACAGCTCGGCGCGTACGCCCGGGTCGTCGAGATCGCGGCCGAGGAGTTCGGCGACGCGGCGCATGCGGTAGCGCAGCGTGTGCCGGTGGACGCCGAGCCGCTGGGCGGCGGCGTCCCAGTGGCCGTTGCTGTCGAGGTAGGCGCGCAGCGACTCGACCAGGTCGGCACGGGATCCGTACGCGGTGAGCGGGGCCAGCAGCGCGCCGGAGAACGCGCGCAGGGCGTCAGCGTCCAGCAGCGCGAGCAGGCCCTGCCCGGCCAGGTCGGCGAAGCGCGTCATGCCGCCGTCGCTGTGGGCCAGCGCGCGGCGCCCCTGGTCGAGCGCGTCGCGCAGGCCGCCGTAGCGGCAGGGCGAGCTCAGCCCGACCGGCCCCTCCACCTCCCGCGCCACCTTCTCCGCACCCCCCTCGGACACCAGACAGACACTCACCTGCTCCCCGCCTTCAACACCGCCGGTGCCGTCGTCGAGGAGCGCTGTGAAGCCGTGCGGCTCCAGGGTCTCCAGGGCGGCCGCGCCCGCCGCCAGGACCACCAGCGGCTCGCCGGGCAGCCGCGCGCCGAGCGTGCCGGCCACCGCCCGCGCCTGCTCGACCGCCCCGCCGAGCAGCAGTTCCAGCACGGCCGAACGGAGCCGCCGACCGGCCTCCCGCTGGGCCCTGCCCTGCTCCATGGCGAGCGTGAGCAGCGAGCCGGCGGCGTTGATCACCGTGTGGGTCACCGGCGAGAACGGCCTGCGGGCGCCGACCGCGAAGAATCCGCGCGGCCGTGGACCGCCGCCGAGCGGCTGGATCACGACGTGCTCGTCGGGCCCGGACAACGCCAGGCTCGCCGGCACCCGCTCACCGGCCTGGACCGCACCGCGCACGCGTTCCCCGGCCGGCACGCCGCCGCTCACCCGATCACCGGCCGGGCCACCGCCGCGTGTGCGTCGCTCGGCCGGCATGCCATCGCGCGCCCGCTCACCGCCCTGCCCCCCGGGGGCGACGGGCTCGTCCGTGGGCGCGTGCTCGGCTTCGGCGGTCTGGCCGGGCTGGGGTCGGCCGCCGGCGCGCAACCGGCGCAGCTCGGCCACCACGACCGGCACGTGGGCCCCCGGTGTGGCGTGCCGGACCTCACCCGTCTCGTCGAGCAGCACCGCCCAGCCGTCGATCTCCTTGGCCACCCGGTCGATGACTGCGTTCATGCCCTCCGGACGCAGCGCCGCCCGGGTGAGCCGCCCCTGCGCGGCGAAGGCGCGGGTGATCTCGTCGTACTGCTCGGCGGCGAGCAGCTCGCTGACCACCTTGCCGATGGCGATGAACGGCGTCTCGCGCGGCACCTCGAACAGCGGCAGCCCCGCCTGGTCGGCGGCCGCCACCAGGGCGGCCGGGACGTGCTCGTGGGAGAGCCCGACGCCGAAGCCGAGCCCGGCCACCTCGCGCCCCACCAGCCGGGCGACATATCCGGAAAAGTCGCCCTCCAGGCGGATCCCAGTCGTCAGCAGCAGCTCCGAACCCTCAAGGAACGGCGTCGGGTCCTCCAGCTCGCTGACCGCGACCCAGCGCACCTCCGCGTCGAGCGCTCCGGGGGCCGCCGCGCCGGCCAGCTGACGCAACCTCATCCGTCGCACCACGGTGCGCAGCGAAGGTGCCATACGAGTTTGTCCATTCCGGCAAAGGCGAGCACCCCCAGTGTGCCATATCGACGTATCGGTCCAGGTCGGAGCCCGACGTAGCGTCGAGCCCATGAGCATTCCCCAGGAGCGGCGCGTCGTGACCGCGATCCCAGGCCCCAAGTCGCAGGAGCTGCTGGCCCGCAAGCAGGCCGCCGTCCCCTCCGGCATCGGCACCACGCTGCCGGTCTTCGTCACCCGCGCCGGCGGCGGCATCCTCCAGGACGCCGACGGGAACTCTCTGATCGACTTCGGCTCCGGCATCGCCGTGACGAACGTGGGCAACTCCGCGCCGAAGGTCGTCGAGCGCGTCCAGAAGCAGGCGGCCGACTTCACCCACACCTGTTTCATGGTCACCCCGTACGAGTCCTACGTGCAGGTCTGCGAGAAGCTCAACGAGCTGACCCCCGGCGACCACGAGAAGCGCACCTTCCTGGTGAACTCCGGCGCCGAGGCCGTCGAGAACGCCGTCAAGGTGGCCCGGCACGCCACCGGCAGGCAGGCCGTCGTGGTGTTCGACCACGGCTACCACGGCCGCACGCTGCTCTCGATGACCATGACCGCCAAGAACATGCCGTACAAGCAGGGCTTCGGCCCGTACGCGCCCGAGGTGTACCGGGTGCCGCTGGCCTACCCGTTCCGCTGGCCGACGGGCGCGGACAACTGCGCGGAGGAGGCCGCCGCGCAGGCCATCGACCAGATCAACAAGCAGGTCGGGGCGGAGAACGTGGCCGCCGTGGTGATCGAGCCGATCGCCGGCGAGGGCGGATTCATCGTCCCGGCCAGGGGCTTCCTACCGCGGATCGCCGAGTTCTGCCGGGCGAACGGCATCGTGTTCGTGGCCGACGAGGTCCAGACCGGCTTCGCGCGTACCGGTGACCTGTTCGCCTGCGAGGACGAGGGCGTCGTCCCCGACATCATCTGCACCGCCAAGGGCATCGCGGGCGGCCTGCCGCTGGCCGCCGTGACCGGCCGCGCCGACCTGATGGACCACGTGCACGTCGGCGGCCTGGGCGGCACGTACGGCGGCAACCCGCTGGCCTGCGAGGCCGCGCTCGGCGTCCTGGAGACGATCGAGTCGGAGGACCTGGTCGCCAAGGCCCGCCGCATCGGCGAGATCATGCTCCCCCGCCTCCGCTCGCTCCAGGAGCGGTTCCCGGCGATCGGCGACGTGCGCGGACGCGGCGCGATGATCGCGATCGAGCTGGTCGAGCCGGGCACGAAGAACCCGGACCCGACCGCCGTCCAGGAGATCGTCAAGCGCTGCCACGCCGAGGGCCTGGTGGTCCTGACCGCCGGCACGTACGGCAACGTGCTGCGCTTCCTGCCGCCGCTGGTCATGCCCGAGCACCTGCTCGAGGAGGGCCTGGGCATCCTGGAGAAGGCCATCTCCGCTCTATAGCAAAGACCGAAAAATCGGGCATCCAGCTTGCGGCTGGATGCCCGATTTTGTGTGTGTAACGCAGGTCACTCGGGTAGAGAATTCACCCTGGCTTGACGCTCAGCTAGACGATCACGGCCTCGGTCAGGGTTATAACGGATCCGGACATGCGGAGGGGCGATGGCAGCTGGGAGCGTGATGAACTGGGGTCCCACCAGAACGGCACGGAGTATGTTGACGTTCGACCCTGAGGGCCTGACGCCGGCCCAGCGCGACGGCGACGCCTGCGTGGTGTGCCACAAGAGGTGGCCGCGGCCCCGGGTCCGGGTCGGCAAACTGCCCGACAACTCCTCCGTGCTCGCCTGCACCGATTGCGCCGAGGCGCTGCTGCCCGCTCCCATGGCGACCGTGGTGGCCTTCCCCGGCCGCTAGGCCGCGGCCGGGCAAGCGCGGCCGGGCAAGCGCGGCCAGGGAAACCCGGCCGTCAAGCCGCGGCCGTTGCGACCGTCTCGCGCAGGCCCCACGGCGAGCCGTACTCGCGCAGCAGGTCGAGGAACGGCACCGCGTCGAACGCCTCGGGGCCCAGCACGCCCTCGCCCTTCCACACCCCGGTCGCCACCAGCTCCAACGCGACGACCGGATGGATCGCCGTCTGCCACACGACGGCCTGGGAGCCGTACTCCCGCATCGACCACTCGTTGTCCACCACGTGGTAGAGGTACACCTCGCGCGGCGAGCCGTCCTTGCCGGTGCCCTTGACCCACGTGCCCGCGCAGGTCTTGCCGCGCATGCGGGCGCCCAGCGTCGCGGGGTCCGGCAGGCTCGCGGCGACCATGTCACGCGGCGCCACCTCCGCCCCGCCCACCCTGATCTTGTCGGCGCTGTCCAGGCCCAGCTTGCGCAGCGTCTTGAGCACGCCGATGAACTCCTCGCCGAGCCCGTACTTGAACGTCACCCGCCGCGCCGGGATCCACCTCGGGACGAGCAGCACCTCCTCGTGCTCGACGTTCACGCACTCCACGGGCCCGATCCCGTCGGGGAAGTCGAACACCTCGGGCTCGCTGAACGGCTCGGTGGTGCGCCACTGCCCGTCCTCCCAGACGACGGGCGGGTTCAGGCACTCCTCGATCGTGGTCCAGATGGAGAACGTGGGCGCGAAGTCGTAGCCGTCCACGACGAGGTTGGCGCCGTCCCTGATGCCGATCTCGTCGATCTCGTCGAACAGGTGGTCGGCGGCGTAGCGGGCGAACACGTCCGCGAGCCCCGGCTCGACGCCCATGCCGACCAGGGCGAGCCGGCCCGCGCCGCGCCACTCGCCGTCGCGCTCGAACTGCCGGTCCCCCAGCTTCACCCCCGGCTTGCGGTACGGCTCGCGCGGATGCGGCTTCGACAACGACATCGCCATGTCCAGGTAGTGGGCCCCGGCCTCCAGGGCGGCCTCGAACAGCGGCATGGTGAAGCGCGGATCGACCGCGTTGAACAGCACGTCACATCGGTGCTCCCGGAGCGCCGCGGCGACCTGGGCCCGGTCGGAGGCGTCCAGCTGGATGGCGGTGAAGCGGGGGTCGTCCACGGCGGCGACGGCGCGGGCCGCCCGGCTCTGTTGGGAGTCGGCCACCACGATGTGTTCGTAGAAATGGCGGCGGGCGGCGATGGGCACCACGGCGGAGCCGACGCCTCCGGCGCCGACAAGAAGGATTCTCATGGAGAGAACATACTCACTGACTGGTCATTCAGTCGAATTCTCGCGCCGAAAAGTCCCGGACGTCCTTCAGCCGGAAGACAGCGAGACGCCCCGGGACAGGGGGGAAGGCCCGGGGCGTCTCTGCAGGCGCACCCGGGGGAAAGTGCGCCCGCGATGGGGTCGAGCGGGGGGCGGAGATCTCACCTACTCGGCGAGTTCGGCCCACCGTTTCCCCCAGACGGCATAATCAGTGCATTCCCCGTCCTCGCCGCGGCAACCGCCCGGCGGCCGGACGGCGAAGGCGATCCGGTCGAGCTTCTTGGGGTCGTCGGCGCCGTAGAGGTCGCAGATCGACTTGGCCCGGCCCTTGCACGCCTTGTCGTTGGCCGGCGCCAGCCCCACCCAGGCGGCCGCGTCGCGCTGGGCGTCGGCCGCGGTCATCCAGGTCAGCCAGCGGTAGGCGCAGGTGGTGTCGGGCAGGTTGGCGCCGAGCATCCACGAGTCGAGCCAGCCGGTGGCCGCCTTGGCGCCGACCGTCCGGACCGGCTTGCCGGCCTTCTGCAGCAGCAGGCGATAGTACGGTGTGGCCTGCGCGTAATCCAGCGACCCGGTGGCGAAGCCCTTGACCAGGTCGATCGGCTTGCGCCAGTAGGTGCGCTCCTTCTGCTGCTTGAGCAGCGCCATGGCCCGGTCGAGCTGCTCCTGGCTCAGCTCGTACGGGTCCTTGACGGTGGCGTCGGTGAGCGCGGCGTCGGCGATGGTCAGCGGGCTGTCGCGGAGCGCGGCCCGGCCGGAGGCGAACGCCTGGCTCATGCTCGCGCCCTTGACCCTGGCCGAGTCGTAGATGAACTCGTGGTACCCCCACAGGAACGGCACGCCGTAGACCTTGCCGGACACCTTCGTCATGTCGCGGAAACGCTCGTTCAGGTCGTCGTAGCCGCTCACCTTGGCGGAGTCGATCGGCTGCACCAGCTTGCGCGTGATCAGGTCGCCGGCCAGCGCCGGGCCCGCCGAGATCAGGTCGTACGGGCGCTCGGCGGCCGCGACGGCCCGCTCCATCTCCTCGGCGGTGCGGACGGTGTCGACGCGCGCCAGGCGGCAGCCGGTCTCCTTCTCGAAGGAGCCGACCCAGTTGGCCTTGGGGCTGACGCCGCCGTACTCGGCGTAGCCGCGGTAGGTGAGGATCTGCAGCGTGCCGTCGCTCTGGGTGGCCGTGGGCGAGGGCGTGGCCGACGGGGTCGGCTTGGGGCTGGGCTTGGCGGCCGGCTGTGCGGCCTGCCCGGCAGCCGAGGACACCGCTCCCGTGCCGGCGACCAGCGCCGCCGCGGCCAGCGCCACGGCGGATATGCGACGGCGTCTCACGATGTCCCCCCTTGTCCGTTGCGCTGGAGCTTACCGGGGACGGGACCGGGAGGGACGCCGGTCCCTCCCGGCCGTGAGGCGTGAGTTACCCGTTGGTGGGGAAGCCGAGGTTCACGCCGCCGTGGGACGGGTCCAGCCAGCGCGAGGTCACGACCTTGCCCCGCGTGTAGAAATGCACCCCCTCGGCGCCGTGCACATGCGTGTCACCGAACAACGACGACTTCCACCCGCCGAAACTGTAGAACGCCATCGGCACCGGGATCGGCACGTTGATCCCCACCATCCCCACCTCGACCTCGTTCTGGAACCGCCGCGCCGCGCCGCCGTCGTTGGTGAAGATCGCCGTGCCGTTGCCGTACACACCCTCGTTGATCACCCGCAGGCCCTCCTCGTACGAGGACACCCGCACCACCGA